>JANYEF010000235.1 GCA_025363325.1 Nitrospira sp.
ACTGCCGAAGCCGGGGATTACGGTTGCTGAATTACCAGTCGTCGAGCGTACAACGGCTCAACGAGCCGTTGTCGTGGCGTCGTTGCAACCTGGCGCCTCGCATACCATTCTGCTTCTCTCCACCGCACTCCCACTGCGTGCTCCTCCCTCCCAATCCCTCTGATCCATTTTCTCGTATCTTGATAATCGAGTAACGCAGGCGTGTCGCCGTCAGATGTCGGTGAGGGGCGGTGCCCTTCCTTATTTCTGGCAGCACATCTCTGGTGATCGCGATCACTTCCGCTTTGAGCCATCCAGCTTATCGTGGATGGTCCGAGCATAGAGCCTGCAATAGAAAGGAGATAACCCGTGACTCGTCAACTCATGGCGTGGCTAGGGTTCCTGGTATCAGGCGCACAGCTTCTGAGCCCAAGCTCGTACGCGGTGGCCAGCGAGCCCAATGACGCTTACACATTGAACACAGTGATCGAACTCGCACTAGAGCGCAATCCGACCATGGCAGGGGCCCAGGGCGTTGTGCAGCAAAGTCGCGGCCAACAAGTCGCAGCCGGCGCCTATCTCAACCCGTCAATTTCTGGGTCGACCGGGCGAGGGAGCATTCGCGATCCAAGCACGGGGGTGAAGATTACAGAACGGACGGTGACGGTCGAACAGCCGCTGGAGTGGCAAGGAAAACGTCGAGCCAGGCAGCAGGCGGCGGATGCAGGTGCGGCAGGAGCCGGCGCCGCGATGGACGAGACACGCCTCAATGTGGTTGCCGAGGTCAAGGTCGCCTTCTACCATCTGTTGTTCGCGCAGCGCGATGTCGAGTTGACCAGCCAAAACCTGACGATGGTCGAAGAAGTTCTGCGGACCGTGAAAGCGCGTGTGGCTGTGGGCGACGCCACACTCTTTGAAACGATGAAGGCCAGCGTCGAGGTCCAGAAAGCCACGAAGGAGGTCGCACGCGCCCAGAATGCCTTGGTGGTCGTGAGGGCCAAGCTCGATATGGTGACCGGCAGCGCATTGGCCAAACAGTACTCGATCCAGGGTGACTTCGAATCGCTCCGTCAGGAGCCTGATCGGGCGGCGCTCACCGCGCGAGCCATAGAACAGCATCCCACGCTCCGACGGCTGGCCAAGTTGGTGGAACAAGCCGAGTTCAGTACCGTCCTGGAGCGAGAATCACGGATTCCGAACGTCACGGTGCACGGCAACTATCACCGCGAGGCGGGTGACGAGGCGATTACCGCCGGACTCAGCGTCCCCATCCCGCTGTGGTACCAACGCCAAGGTGAGATCGAGAGCGCACTCGGCACCAAGTATCGTGCAGAGGCCGAACGCCTGCGTGCGCAGAATGAATTGATCCAAGCCATCACGCAACATGTGCAGGATGTCCGAACGGCGAACGAGCAGCTTCAAGTATTCGAGACGGGATTGCTGAAGCAAGCGGAGCAGACGCTGCGGGTCGCACGCATCAGTTTTCAGCAGGGGGCCGCCAGCCTTTTGGACCTACTCGATTCTCAACGCGTGTATAGGCAGACGTTAATCGAGTACGTCCAGGCGCGCACGGACCTATCCATTGCCCTCGCTCGGCTTGAACGTGCGGTCGGTGGGATCTGACGATTCAGAAGGAGCCTGACCATGAGAATCAGATGGACCGTACAGACCGGATTGGGTGTGCTCGCGCTGTTCCTGTTCGTCACGGCCTGCGGAGACCGCGGGCGTGAACAGCCGACTCCGACGCCGAAAGCCAGCCCACAGTCAGGCGCTCCTCGCATCAGCACCATTCAGGCCCCGGCGGCCGTGCGGGAGCGAGTACGGACCGACACAGTCGCCATGCACGTGGTTCCAGAAGTGGTGACGGCCCCAGGCGAAGTCGCGCTCGATCTAAAGCAGGTCGCCAAAATTATGTCCCGGATTGAGGGGCAAGTCGAGCGCATCCATGTTCAGTTGGGTGATCGCGTCAGGCGCGGTCAGCCGTTGGTGGCTATTGAGAGTATGCGTTTGGATGAATTGGTGCAGGAATATCTCGTGACCAAGGCCCAGGTCGACGTGGCCGAG
>JANYEF010000247.1 GCA_025363325.1 Nitrospira sp.
CACTATCAATTACGTTTGTCGAAGCGCTTGGGCTTCTTGCGCAACGAAGACGTATCGTTACTTGAACCCAAGGTCGTAGAAACTGAGAAGGTTTTGAATGGCTTGATTTGTGCTCTACGAGATAATGTATAGCCTTCAGCCTTCAGTCTGAACCCCTGAGTCGTGACACACATTGAGTCATTAAAGGACGCAGCGAACCTATGAAGCCATCATCCAATCAGCACATTCTTATTACGGGTGGGCACGTGATCGATCCGGGACGGTTCAATGGCGTGGCCGACGTGCTGATTGATGAGGGCCGAGTCGCCGCGGTGGGGCCTCACCTCAAAGCTCCCGCGGGGGCCACGAAGATTGATGCCACAGGACGATTGGTTCTTCCCGGCTTCGTCGATCTCCACGTCCATTTCCGGGAGCCGGGCTTCGAATACAAAGAGTCGATCCAGAGCGGAGCGGCGGCGGCGGTGGCCGGAGGCTTCACCTCGGTCTGTTGTATGCCCAATACGATTCCTGTTAATGACAACCAAGCGATTACAGAATTCATGCTCGAGCGTGCGCGGGCGGCCGGGCTGGCGAATGTGTTTCCGATCGGCGCGATTACGAAAGGTTCGGAAGGGAAGGAGCTGGCGGAGATCGGCGACTTGCGGCGCGCCGGTTGTGTCGCGATCTCGGATGACGGGAAGCCGGTGATGAACAGCCTGGTCATGCGGCGAGCGATGGAGTATGCATTGGCCTTCGACGTGCCGGTGGTCGATCATTGCGAAGACCTGCATCTTGCCGAGGGGGGCTGTATGAACGAAGGGGCCATCTCGACCGAGTTGGGGCTCCCCGGGATGCCGGCGGCGGCGGAAGATGTGATGGTGGCGCGTAATGTCGCCTTGGCGGAACTGACAGGGGCTCGGCTGCACCTGGCGCATATCAGCACAGAGGGATCAGTCCGGATGGTGCGGGAGGCCAAGTCACGGGGACTCAAAGTCACAGCCGAAGCCTGCCCCCATCACTTTACCATCACGGAAGAAGTGGTCCGAGGCTATAATACCTTTGCCAAAATGAATCCCCCGCTTCGAACGTGGAAGGACGTGCAAGCGATCAAGCAAGGTCTTCGCGATGGCACGATCGATGCCATCGCTACGGATCATGCGCCGCATGCCACTCAGGAAAAACAACTGGGATTTACTGAAGCGCCGTTCGGGATCGTCGGACTGGAGACGGCGCTGCCGTTGACCTTCGCGCTGGTTGATGAGGGGGTCTTGTCGTTGGAGTCGGCTGTCGATAAGTTGAGTACGGCTCCAGCCAAGGTGTTTGGATTGGCCAAAGGCACGTTGGCGGTCGGGGCCGATGCCGATGTGGCCATCGTCGATCAGCAGGAACAGTGGGAGGTCGATCCGGCCAAGTTTCGCTCAAAGAGCCGAAATACCCCGTTTGCCGGATGGAAGGTGAAGGGCCTGGTGACGACGACGATTGTTGGTGGCCGGGTGGTGTTCGAAGCCAGTCCGGGGGAGCGGTAGCGCGGTGCGGCGTGCGTCCCGTTGGGGGATGGTTTGTTGCCTCACGCTTGAATGGCTGGCGCTGGGCGTCTGGGTCGGCGGTGGACTGGTGCTCATTGGAGCGGTGATCCCCGCAGTTTTCAATACGTTCGGTGGGCAGGACTCAGGCGGATTGTTTCTGACGGCGGCGTTTGAGGGCTTTCATCGCTTCATGATCGGAGCGCTAGCCATCCTGTGGGCCGGATTGTGGTATCGCTGGTGGAGTGGACATCCGGCAGTGGCGGTCGGTCGGGGCGAGATCGCGGTGCTGGTGGGGATGGCGGCGATTGCGGGACTCATCATTGTGTGGCTGCATCCCTCTGCTGCGGCCCTTCAAGCTCAGGCCTTCGCGGCGCAAGAGGAGGCGGCGAAGAAGGCGGCTTTCGAAGCCTTGTTTCGTATGCTCAAGCCGATTCGCTGGATCTATATGGTTGATCTTGTACTGGGAATTCTCTTGATCGGAATTAAAGCTAAACGGTCTCTATGCCGGGACGGAGTGCTCACGTGAAACACGCGTTGTTGGCATTGGCGGATGGCACGATTTTCGAAGGCCGTGCCCTCGGATACGAAGGGGAGACGGTGGGGGAAGTCGTGTTTAACACGGCGATGACCGGCTACCAGGAAGTCTTGACCGATCCCTCGTATAAGGGACAAATCATCACGATGACCTCTCCCCATATCGGAAACTACGGGATGACACCAGAGGATGCCGAGTCGACGCGGATTTGGGCCGAGGGATTCATCGTGAAAGAAGCAAGCCAACTTGCCAGTAACTGGCGCAGCCGACAGCGCGTACAAGACTATTTGCATGAGGCGAAGATCGTTGGCATTGAGGGATTGGATACGCGGGCCCTGACCCGTCACTTGCGCGAACATGGTTCACAGCAGGGACTCATCACCCATGTCGATGTAGATGCTCGCCGAGCGGTTGAGAAGGCGAAGTCGGCTCCCGGCATCATTGGTCGTGACCTGGCGACAGCGGTGACTTGTGGGAAGGCCTATCGGTGGACGGAAGGATCAGGCGCGTGGGCCCCCTCGCTCGGCAACAAGACATGGGTCGGTGCGACCAGGCGGTGGCATGTCGTGGCCTATGATTTCGGGGTGAAACAGAATATTCTTCGACGGCTGGTGGATGTGGGGTGTACCGTGACTGTCGTCCCGGCTTCGACCACCGCGACGCAGGTTGAGGCCCTCAAGCCCGATGGGATCTTCCTGTCGAACGGTCCGGGGGATCCGGAGGGAGTGCCCTACGCAGTCGAGGCGGTGCGGCAATTGATCGGACGCCATCCGATCTTTGGCATTTGTTTAGGGCATCAGATTCTCGGTCTCGCACTGGGGTTCTCAACCTATAAGTTGAAGTTTGGCCATCATGGGGCGAATCATCCGGTCATGGACCTCCGCACGAGGCAAGTCGAGATCACATCGCAAAACCACAATTTCGCGGTACAAGTCACCCACCCGATCAGCCCGATTCCAGATCGACCACCCGTGGTGGACACGGCGTTCGGTCAAGTCGCGGTCACACATCTGAGTCTGAACGATCACTCGATCGAAGGATTGGTCTGTCTGGATCGTCCGGTATTTTCGGTGCAGTATCACCCCGAGGCGTCTCCCGGGCCCCATGACGCCGCCTACTTATTCACCGAGTTTATTCAGCTAATGGAGAAACAGCATGCATAGGGTTTACGCAATATTTGGTCAGCTCTGTCTCCTCGCAGTCATCAGTCTGCAATCCGGTTGCATCACGGTCAATCTCATCGAGCCAGCGGGGCCGGTGCAGGAAGTACAGCTGAGTGGCACGGGCGATGGAAAAGTGTTGTTGCTCGATCTGTCGGGGGTCATTAGCTCACAAGATAAAGATGGCCTCGTTCCGCAGCCCAACATGTTGGCCACGTTCAAGGAAGAACTGACGAGGGCCTCGAAGGACGACAAGATCAAAGCCGTGGTCGTTCGCATCAACAGTCCTGGCGGAACCGTGACCGCATCGGACATCCTGTATCACGAGTTGCGGGATTTCAAAACTAAGAGAAAGGTTCCCGTGATTGCCTCAATGATGGATGTGGCGGCGTCAGGGGGCTACTACCTGGCCATGGCGGCGGACAGCATTTTGGTGCATCCCTCGACGGTCACGGGCAGTATCGGTGTCATCATGCTGACCGTCAACGCCCGTGGATTGCTCGAAAAGGTAGGCGTCGAGGCCACGGCCATCACGTCAGGACCCCGCAAGGACATGGGCTCACCCTTTCGAGTCATGACGGCGGAGGAGCGGGGGATCTTTCAAAGCGTGATTGACTCGTTCTACCACCGGTTCCTGGACGTGGTGCAGGAAGGGCGTCCCAATCTGTCGCCTGATCAAATCAAGAAACTGGCCGACGGGCGGATCTATTCCGGAGATCAGGCGAAGGCGGCAGGTTTGATCGATGAGATCGGGTATCTTGATGACGCAATCGAGATGGCCAAGAAGAAGGCGGGTCTGACGGAGGCGCGGGTGGTGACCTATGGGCGTCGGGGGGCCTATCAAAACAATATCTATTCGCGCCTGTTCGGGACCAGTTCGGGCATCACCGGGTTAGTCAATTTGGATTTGATGTCGATGGTGCGGGGTGGAACGCCGCAGTTCATGTACCTCTGGATGCCGTAACGTAGAATTTGTCGATCTGACGATCTGGTGATCTGAGGATCGAGGGGATTCCGATCTCAAATATTTGCCGTGGCACAGTCAACAGATCAACAGATCAACAGATTCTTCTCGACGCCGATCGGACGTCGGGCGATGCTGGCTCTGGGCGCCCAGGGGGCGATGAGCCTCTGCGCGGCCCTGGGGGTTGGGGCGGCCCTGAGTCTATTCGGCAGCCTGACCGGTTGTTATCGGGCGCCTGGCACGGCTCGCGATCAGTTGATATTTTTCTCCGAAGAGAAGGAACTGCAATTCGGATTGAGCGCATTCCGCGAGGTCTTGCGGGCTGCTCCACTCAGTGACAACGCGGAAGTGAATGAGTTGGTGCATCGAGTGGGACGAAACATCGCTGAAGCCGCCAATAAGCCGGAGTATCAGTGGGAGTTCGCGGTCATTGAAGACGACAAGATGGTCAATGCCTTCGCGCTGCCAGGTGGGAAGGTCGCCATCTTCACAGGGATTCTCAAACATACGAAAGATGATGCTGGCTTGGCGACGGTGATGGGCCACGAGGTCGCGCATGCGTTGCAGCGCCACGGGGTGGAGAGGATGAGCCGGAGTATCATAGACCAAATTGCGCAATTGGGCGCATTGGGTGCGGCGGCATCCGGACATGCCAATCCCGGTGCGATCCAGGGCTTATTGGGGGCGTACGGGGTCAATGTGTCGTTGCCCTTCAATCGGAAACAGGAATCGGAAGCCGACTACATCGGACTTCGATTGATGGCGCAGGCCGGGTACGATCCGCGCGAAGCTGTCCCGTTTTGGGAGCGCATGAGCGGCTGTCCAAAGCAGATGATCGGCAAGGTCTGTTTTCGCTCACAACAGGCGGTGCCCGAATTTCTTTCCACCCATCCGTCCGATGCAACACGTATCAAACAGATCGAAGACTGGCTGCCCGAGGCGCTCCAGCACTATCATGGCCCGGGGGGAGGGGCGGCTCCGCCGGCCCCCGCGCCATACCGGCCGACGATCGGGCCAATGCCGGAAGTTAGCTGAACCTGAAACGAGGTTTCCGTGCCAAGGCGAACAGATATTCAGTCCATTTTACTGATCGGGTCTGGCCCGATCGTGATCGGTCAGGCCTGTGAGTTCGACTACTCCGGCACGCAGGCCTGCAAAGCGCTGAAAGAAGAAGGCTACCGGGTGATTCTCATCAACAGCAACCCGGCGACGATCATGACCGATCCGGAGTTGGCGGATCGGACTTATGTGGAGCCGATCACGGTTGAAGTGGTGGAGAAAGTGATCGAGCGCGAACGTCCCGACGCTCTGCTCCCGACCATGGGGGGACAGACCGCGTTGAATACGACGATGGCATTGGTCAAGCGGGGGACGCTCGAAAAATATGGCGTTACGTTGATCGGCGCGTCTGCCGAGGCGATTCATAAGGCCGAGGATCGCGAAGCCTTCAAGCATGCGATGCAGCGAATCGGGTTGCGAGTGCCGGACAGCGGCACGGCGCATAATCGTGAAGAAGCCATCAAGATCCTTGAGCAGGTCGGATTTCCGGCGATCATTCGACCGTCATTCACCATGGGCGGGACCGGTGGGAACATCGCCTACAATCGAGAAGAGTTCGAGAAGTTGATCGATTGGGCGTTGGCCATGAGTCCGGTCAGCCAAGTGCTGATCGAAGAATCCGTCATCGGATGGAAAGAATACGAACTTGAGGTGATGCGGGATCTCAAAGACAATGTCGTCATTGTCTGTCCGATCGAAAACCTGGACCCGATGGGCGTGCACACGGGTGACAGCATCACGGTTGCGCCGGCTATGACGCTTTCGGACAAAGAGTACCAGCGTATGCGCGATGCCGCGGTTCGGATCATGCGCGAGATCGGCGTCGATACCGGCGGGTCGAACGTCCAATTCGGCTTGGATCCTAAAAATGGCGATATGGTGGTTATTGAAATGAATCCGCGCGTGTCGAGGAGTTCCGCGCTCGCGTCAAAAGCAACGGGGTTTCCCATTGCCAAGATTGCCGCGAAGCTTGCCGTGGGCTACACGTTGGATGAAATCACCAACGACATTACCGGTGTGACGAAAGCTTCATTCGAACCCACGATCGACTATGTGGTGGTCAAGATCCCGCGCTTTGCCTTCCAAAAATTCCGAGGGGCCGATCC
>JANYEF010000254.1 GCA_025363325.1 Nitrospira sp.
GGGCAGACGTTTGCCGCCTTGCAGCCGGGGCCCTCTTTTACCAACGACTTGGTGGAAGAGTTTACGGATCTCATCGACTATTTCAAAACCCCGCTGACCGATCTCGCGAAGCAACTGGCGCAAGCAACTCCTCGTCCTTCCAGCGGGAACTGACTGGTGTCGACCCCTGACCTCCCTCCGCCGAACAAACGGCTCGGCCAAAACTTTCTGATCGATCCCAACATCGTGCGCAAAATCGTTGCATTGGCGGAACTGGGCCCCAACGACCACGTGCTGGAAATCGGTCCAGGTCGCGGCATTCTGACTGAGGCGCTGAGCCACGCGGCCGGTCGTGTGACGGCGGTCGAAGTGGATTCACGGCTCCATGCCTATCTCGAAACCAGGCAGGCGGAGCTTCCGAATGTGGAGCTGATCTGTGAGGACGCGCTGGCCTATCCGGTCGAGAGCCTGCCGATGGGTACGGTCGTCGTGGCCAATCTGCCCTACTACATTTCGACCCCTTTGCTCTTTCGACTACTCGACCAGCGTGGCCGGTTTCCCCGGATGGTACTCATGCTGCAGGCCGAAGTGGCCGATCGATTGGTGGCAAAACCCGGCGGGTCGGACTATGGCGTCCTCTCCGTGATGGCGCAGTACGCAGCCGAGATCACCAAATCGTTTCGTGTCTCAGCCCAGTGTTTCCGCCCCAGACCGGAGGTGGCCTCGGCGGTCGTGCTGTTGCGCAAGAAAGAGCGCACGAGGCTCAGCCGGCAGGAAGAAGTCGCATTTCGCGCGCTCGTGAAGGCGGCTTTCGCGCATCGAAGAAAAACGCTGGTTAATTCTCTGCGCGATGAAGGGTATGAACTTCATCCTGTTACCGAGACATTGCAGCGACTGGATATTGCTCCGACCCGCAGGGCAGAGACGTTGTCGGTTGAAGACTTTCTCCGACTCACTCTTGCGCTCGTTTGAGACGGTGCCTGTCCTGTTCTCTCAGGTTCCCTCCACAGTCTTTTAGGAGGTGGTCTGGATTGTCCCCCACTGCGCACGTAGAGCGACCACCATCCATATAAATGATCCCTCAAGCTCGCTCGTTATCTCCAGGGATGGGGGCTGATTGATCTTCCACTGCGCGCAACTTTCTCACCCGCCCACCCACTGGCACGCCGAGACGTGCCATTAGCCCAGCGAGGGGAGTCCGCGACCGCACGTTGCGCGAGCACAGAAGATCATCAGGCTCCATCCCCTCCATTCGTTTGAAATGACCCATTCCCTGTGCTAGCATCCGCTCTATGGGTGCATCCACTTCGGCCAAGCGAGGCGAGGCCCGCGGCGCCGCTTCCCCCTCTTCACACATCAAACGAGAAGTGATCGGAGTCGTTCTGATCGCGTTGGCGCTCTTGACGCTTCTCAGCATGGTGTCCT
This sequence comes from Nitrospira sp., assembly GCA_025363325.1. Lineage (GTDB taxonomy): Bacteria > Nitrospirota > Nitrospiria > Nitrospirales > Nitrospiraceae > Palsa-1315. The sequence goes on from JANYEF010000254.1 coordinate 1,405, forward strand.
TTGTCCCAGGGGAACTCAAGGCCGGGACAGCTGTGACGCCTCCGTCCAGAAACCTCATTGGTACGGTCGGCGCGTTCTTCGCCTCGAACTTATTCTGGTCGATCGGCGGGGCCGCCTACTTGTTTCCCATTCTCCTCGGTCTCATGGGTGTCCGCTGTTTTACTCAGAGCGACCTATCGATCCGTCTGCGGAACGCCGGCGCCTCGCTGGCGGCCTTGCTGTTTCTCAGCGGCTTGCTCCATCTCGAAATCATGGCGGTGCCGACCGTCTCAAGCGGCCTCATTTATCGAGGGATGGCAGGAGGCTTCTTCGGGCAAGTGTTGGCTGAGAGCTTACGAGCCTATTTTGCGAGTACCGGCGCCCACATTCTCATTCTCGCGGGACTACTGGTCTCGCTCCTTTTCACGACGACCATCTCGCTGTCGAAGATGGCTCAGCGGCTTCCTGGCTGGGGCAATTGGATGTTGAACAGGGTGCGTGCGTCGATCCCGGAACGACCGGTGGAAGAATCTGTTTCTGAGTCTCCACGGAAAGCCAAACAGAAGTCGTCGAAATCCCTCCGTGCGGTGATTGAGGAGGCGTTGCCTGAGGCGGTTGTGGAACCGGAATTGGATTGGCCGGTCATTCAGCCATCTCGACGACCGACTCCCGAACCGGCTGAGCCGATTGAATCCGAGTCGAACCCACAGGTCTTAGCCGTCCAAGCGAAGGCGGGGGACTATGTCTTGCCGGATCCGGCCCTGCTCTTGAGCGAACCTTCAGGCCCCCTCGGGCGTGTCACGGAAGAAGAAATTAAGGCGCAATCCGATGTGCTGACCCGCGCGC
>JANYEF010000258.1 GCA_025363325.1 Nitrospira sp.
GGCCCAGCTCCGTTCGGAGCGCCGTCGCGACGACCAGTGCGCGGGCCTTGCCTGAGACCGCGATGGTGCCCATGAATGCCATGTTGGTCCGGTCGGCCAAGGACACGTCGGGCCTGTCGAGGGCGGTTGCCGCTTTCTGAACCGGCGTGGATTCGCCGGTCAGCGACGCTTCTTGCGCCTGAAAATTCACGGCATAGATGAGCCGAGCATCCGCTGGGATACGGTCGCCGGCTTCCAGGAGAATTAAATCTCCGGACACCAATTCGCGCGCGGGGATAGACCGGAGGACGCCGTCACGGAACACTCGGGCCATCGTCACCGACATCTTTCGGAGCGCTGCCAAGGACCGCTCGGCCCGGAACTCTTGCACGAACCCGAGCAGACCGTTGAGAAACACGATGGTCAAGATCGCCGCCGCATCGATCCAGTCTTCCAATAGACCGGAGACGACCGCCGCCCCGATCAACACCCAGACAATGACGCTCGTGAACTGGGAAAGGAACAACTTCACAAGTGACGGTGGGGGAGCTTCGGGCAGTTCATTGGGGCCGAATTCAGTACGACGGCGCTCAACTTCCTGGCCGGCGAGTCCGTGCTCAGAATCGGTGCCAAGGAGGGCTGTGAGCTTGTCCGGCGTGAACTGCCAGATCTTGGTCGTCTGGTTCTCTAGCAACTGAGGCATGGCGGACATCTTTCTCATTGAAACAGCAACCAGAGTCCGAGGCAGTAGCCGAGAATGATCAGAAAACTGTCCGGCTCGATCAATAGATACCACCACCCCAGTGGCAAACGCCAACGCCACTCCAGCCCGCATGATTCATGATGGGTTCGTCGCGAAATCGCTGAGCGCGCGCGACAAGCGCGAGGAGCGAGACTCGCGTGACGTGTGAGAATAGCGGAACAGGCCAGGCAGGCTGAAGGCTGAAGTGCTCGAAGCTCCGAACCCAGACCTTTAGCCTTCGGACTTCAGCCTTCAGCCTTCTGCTCCCGCCAGTCTCGCTCGCCTCGCTTGAGTCAGGCATCGGCAATTGAAGTGAAGCAGACGCGCTCATGAATCATGCGGATTAGGGCTTGTGCGGCTGTTTGCGTTCCCGCTTCTGCTCACTCTTCATGTCTTTCTCCGATTTCTCTTCCTCCACGTCGATCACGGCTCCCGACTCCGCATCGATGTGAACCTCCATCACTTTGTTCTCTGCCGTGACGACTTCGACTTCCCACACAAGTTTATCGTGCTTCTTCTCCAGCTCAGCCTCGACGACCTTGCCCGCCACTATCTCCGAAGCCGTTTTGATCGCCTGATCGATCGTCACCTTGGCCGTAGCGGCCATTTCAACCGTCTCTTTCGATTCATCTTTCTTCCCCTTCCCTTTCTGATCGCTCCATGCAGGACCGTTCAGCACCAACACGACGCCGATCGCCAGGGCCATTATTCCTACTAGCTGCTTCATACGAACCTCCTTGATAGTGTGGTTGTGTGCAACGCCCGCCCATGGCGACCACGGGCTTGCGTGTGTCACCCACTTCGATGGTGCAAGACATGGGCCTTTGAAATCTTTCTCTGTACCTCTTCCGAGGAACCATTCTGGCCCGTTACGCAACAGAGTAGCAGCCTCGGTGGGGAAATTCGCATCAGAGATGGTTGCAGATCATTCAGTGGGGTTTGAATGACTCGATGTCCCGGAAAATCTTTATCACACCGAACGAGACTTCTTCTGCGTCAATCCGTGGTCCTCAGGCATAGGCACTTGCCCCAATCGATAGGCATTGTGGAGGTACTGTGCAACCATGCGCTGCGTGTTGAAAAACGCTCCGTTCAATGCAATCGCGTGCCGCATGATCTCGATAAAGCGTTCGCGGTCCTTATAGAAACAGGGCAAGACTTTCTCTTCCAGTTTTCGATAGAGTTCCGCTGCGTGACAGGCATCCATCCCAGGCTGAGGCTCCAGGCAGGCCTCCACCCGATCGCCGATCGACCAGCCGGTCACACCTTCGAGGTGCCCCTCGATCCACCAGCCATCGAGCACACTCAGGCTGGGTACCCCGTTCATCGCCGCCTTCATCCCGCTCGTCCCTGATGCCTCCAGCGGCGGCAATGGTGTATTGAGCCACACATCGACACCGGCACAGAGCATCTTGGCCACCTCCATGTCGTAATTGGTCAAATACGACACCGCGATCACACCCTGCAGCGCATCACGCATCTCATGGATGTGTGCGATCAGGTCCTTGCCATCGCGGTCGTGCGGATGCGCCTTGCCGGCAAAGACGATCTGGATCGGCCCGGCCTCGCGGACAATCTTCTTGAGCCGGTCGAGATCCTGAAAGATCAGGCCGGCACGTTTGTAGGCCGCAAACCGACGGGCGAATCCGATCGTCAGCACCTCGCGATCGAATCCCGCGTTCGATTCCCGATTCACATGCTCGACTAACGTGCGCTTGGCTTCCACATGGGCCGCCCAGATGTCTGAGGTGGGAATGCCCACGGCATAGCGCAGCGAGAGTTGATCGCGCCGCCAGTCCGGCAGGTGGGTATCGAAGAGCTTCTGGAACGACGGAGCGGTCCACGTGACCGCGTGAACTCCGTTGGTAATGGAATGGATCGGATAGCCGGGGAACATGCTGTGCGAGACTTCCCCATGCTTCATCGCAACCCCATTGACATAGCGGGAGCCCCGCAGAGCCAATTGCGTCAGATTCAACCTCTGCTCGATGCCGCAGGCCTTCAGCCTGGCCCATCGATGCTCTCCCAACACGCTACGAGCTAGCTCCTCGGAAAATTGATCGTGACCGGCCGGCACGGGGGTATGGGTCGTAAAGACACACTGTTCACGAACGGTGTCGATGAGATCGGCCGATACGGAGTCCGACTGGCCTTGCAAGGCCAGTTTCTCTTCCACCAGCGCAAGGACGAGCAAGGCGGCATGTCCCTCATTCATATGGAACCGGAGAATGTCCTGGTATCCAAGCGCCCGCAACAGGCGGAGTCCCCCGATCCCCAGCACCACCTCCTGACACAAGCGATAATGGTCGTCGCCCCCATAGAGCACATCGGTGAGGGTCCGATCCCAGGGCTCGTTCTCACTCACATCTGTATCGAGCAGATACACCGGAACGACATGTCCGGACTCACCCGTTACGCGGTACCGCCAGGCCCTGACATGGACCGTGCGACCTTCGATATCGACCGTGGCCTTCTCGTCGATCAGCTCCGCGAAATCATTGACCGGCCAGGCGACAGGATCCTCGCTTTGCCGACCCTGCGCATCCAGCCGCTGGAAAAAGTACCCGCGCCGGTGCAGCAAGGACACCGCCACCATCGGCACATCGAGATCCGCAGCCGAGCGAATCGTGTCGCCGGCGAGCACACCAAGCCCTCCCGAATAGGTCGGCATCCCGGACTCAAGGCCGATCTCCATGGAAAAGTACGCGACGAGCGGTGGCTGCACCATCAATGGCCCCTCTGTGACATCACTCCGCGAGGTTGATCTGGTTCGTCTGGTCTGTCTGGTCTATCTGGTTCAACCAAACAAACCAGACAGACCGAACAGACCAAATGAACAAGACAGACCGGCGGAATATTTTAGTACCCTGCTAACTCAACGTCGCATGAATCCAGTCGCCCACGAAGTGCGTGATCGCGATCACGCTGACACCAATGACTACATGCTCCGCGATGACTTTCCAGGCATGGATCTGCTGGGCCCGCGCCAAGAGATAGCTCAGCACCGCGAGCAGAGAGAGGCCCCACACCACGCTCACCATCATGGCCTCCTCCAGGGGCAACAGCAGCACCGGCACCACAAAGGTCAGCGCGATCAGGAACTTGGCCACAAAGGTGGCAATGGTCGCTTCCCAAATGTCCGACACGGCCCCGTTGTTCTTGGACTCCTCAGCAATATGAATGCCCAGCGCATCGGACAGGGCGTCGGCAACCGCAATGGTCACAATGCCACCGATCACGACGGTTCGTGAGTGGGTCCCTGAATGGAGTCCCGCCATCAACCCCAATGTCGTAATCACGCCGGACGTGAGACCAAAACTCAGGCCGGTTTTCAACGATGACTTCATCATCAACCTTCGTTGCCAGTCCGCTACGCTTGCGCGTGAAACGTCTGTCTGGTTCATCTGGTCTATCTGGTTGATCTGGTTTATTTTGTTTATCTGGTTGATTTGGTTCATCTGGTTAGTTTCGTTCAACCAAACAAACGAGACAGACCAGACAGACGAGATAGACCAGATAGACCAAATGAACAAGACAGGCTGGCAGACTTTTTCAGCATCCTGCTAGAACGCGTACTCATATACCAGGTCAAACAGGGGGCGAACTTCAAAGTCTCGCGCTCTGGTGATCGGCATCTGGACGCCGACGCCCAACGCCCAGACCAGCCATTTCACTCGGACTTGAGGAAGTATCGCGCTTTTCGTCTCGCCGTACGACGGTCCGGATATGCGCGTGGTGGTATTCAATTCGATCATCGGGGTGATTTGCAGGCGCGGGTCCGGGAAAAAATAGTGCCCGATCGCCACATCGAGCTTCCCCTCGGAGTTGATATTCGACGTTCTCGCGGGAACCGCCAAAGCCCCGGCCACCTGCACGACAAATTGTTTCCAATCCACGCCGGCTCGGAGGTTGGGCTCAAACACAAAACTTCCATCCCCCAAACCCCGCCGGTCGCTTCCGGTCGGCAACTTTAGCTCCACACCCGCGCTTGCCAAGGTCCGATACAGAGAGCTGAACGCCACGACCCTTTTCACTGAAAGGGCCGTATCGCCCAGGCCTGACTCAGTCGGGCCGATGTTGGGATTGATGGAAAGGGCGCGGGACGTGATTTCGATGTTGGTCAGCCCGTTCACCCGATATTCCAGTCTGCCGAAGTATTCGCTGACCTTCTTGCCGTTTCGCCCGAACCGCCCGCCTACGATCATTTCCTGTTCTGGAAAGGCCTTGTCCGTGAGAAGGGGGCGGGGGAAATTCAATTCTCCGGGAACCCAGTCGGGATCGGCGCACAGGGATTTGACGTAACGCGCCACGTCGGCAATGTCCGAGTCCGACAGCACAGTCCCGAAGGCGGGCATGACCGAGGAGCGGCCTGCGTACGGCCCTCCATGCCGAATGATCCCCTGCACCACCTCCACCGGGTCCTCGGCCGTCAATTTGCAATCGGTCAGGTTGGCCGGTCTGACGGGCAGCGCCGCGGCCAGTTGCCCGGTTCCCTTGGCGTCCTCACCGTGACACATGATGCAGTTGTTCTGGAAAATCTCGCGCCCGTGGAGCAACGGGTCCAGGGATCCATGGGCATCGCCCGTATATACGACCACGCCAAGGCAGGCGACAGTGAGCAATGTGCAGAAACACAGAAGCGCGGTCAGGCCTGAGTATGGACTCATGGGGACTGCAGGCTCCTAGTACTTGTCCATGATGGCCTTGAGATCCGCCCCGCTAATCACCTCTTGATCGAGCAACCTCTTCGCTCCTACGAGGAGCGCGGCTTTTCGTTCTGCCAGCAGCCGTTTCACGCCCTCGTATTGCTCATCGACGATACGGCGCACTTCACAGTCAATCTCACGGGCGGTCTCCTCCGAGTAGTCGCCTTTCTCCTGAGGGGCCTGGATCTGCATAAAGAGGGGCTGGCGTTCACGATCCAGGGTAACGGTGCCTAGCTTGTCGCTCATCCCGTAGGATTTGATCATGCTCTTGGCAATGTCCGTGGCCCTGACCAGGTCATTCTGCGCTCCTGTGGAGGCCTCGCCAAAGATGAGTTCTTCCGCAATCCGCCCTCCGAGTAAGACGGCAATCTTGTTTTCCAGCTCCGTCTTGGTCATCAGGAAACGATCCTCGGTCGGGAGCTGCAGGGTATAGCCTAATGCGGCAATCCCGCGAGGAATGATCGAGATCTTCTGGATCGGGTCTGACCCTGGAAACGACAGCGCCACCAATGCGTGGCCCACTTCATGGTGGGCGACTCGCTCTTTCTCCATCTTGTTGAGGATCCGATTCTTCTTCTCCAACCCGGCCACGACCCGCTCCACCGCTTCTTGCAATTCCGAGTGACCGACCTGCTCTTTATTCCGACGCACGGCCAACAGCGTCGCTTCGTTGATGATATTGGCGAGATCGGCGCCCGAGAAACCGGGGGTCATCGCGGCGATCACCTCGAGGTCCGCATCGGGGCCCAGGACCACCTGCTTCGCATGGACACGCAAGATGGCCAGGCGGCCGATCTTGTCCGCACGATCGACCAGGACCTGACGATCGAACCGGCCGGCCCGCAACAATGCGGGATCCAGGATTTCAGGCCGATTGGTCGCCGCCATGAGAATGACGCCGATGCGAGGATCGAAACCATCCATCTCGACCAGCAACTGGTTCAAGGTCTGCTCACGCTCCTCATGCGCCATGGGTCCAGCCCCGCGGGCTTTCCCGATCGCATCCAGTTCGTCGATGAAGATAATACAGGGTGCTTTGACCTTCGCCTGATCGAAGAGGTCCCGCACACGGGCGGCCCCGACCCCCACAAACATTTCCACGAACTCGGACCCGCTGATACTGAAAAAGGTGACCCCGG
>JANYEF010000263.1 GCA_025363325.1 Nitrospira sp.
GTAATCTTGGCGCCACGACCTCGCATGGCAGTGAAAGCTTCGTGACCCGGCGTGTCCAGAAACGTTACCTGTTTCCCCCGTACCGCAACTGTGTACGCACCAATATGCTGCGTAATCCCACCGGCCTCGCCTTCCGCTACCTTCGTTTGCCTGATGGCATCAAGCAGCGAGGTCTTGCCATGATCGACATGGCCCATGATCGTCACAACCGGCGGCCGCGGCTCAAGCTGGACCTCCTCCTCCGTCTGCACGACGGAATCCAGCAACTCTTCTCCGGCCTTCTCCATCGACACATCAATCTTGACCCCGTTCTCCTCCGCAATGATTACGGCCGCATCAACGTTCATGGTCTGATTGAACGTGAGCATCTGGCCCATATCCATCAGCTTGCGCATGATGTCGGCCGGACGCTGCCCGATCAACTCGGCAAACTCCTTCACCGTCATGCCGGGTGTAAGCTTGAAACTCTTCCTCCGTGGCTTGGTAACTTCCCCCGGCGTGCTGTGATGCACATGCTTGCTGCGATCGTCGCGGCGTTGATGCAGCGGAATGGCACGAAGATCCTGCCAGCGAGCCGCATCCTCACGAAGCCGAAGTTCTTCTTCTTCCCGCGTACGGCCTGGCTTACGGGCTTTCTTTGCTTTATCTTTCAAGCCTTCGGCTTGAATCTCTTCAAGGGAAAGGGTCTTCTTTTTCCCTGTGATCAGATCGATACTTGGCACGACAGCGAGCTTGACGGCAGTCGTCGGAACCGGAGCGGTCATAGTTCCTATGACATGCGGCTGGTCGGGCGTCCCCGTCAGGTCAGCAGGCCCAACGGCTGGAGTCTCAGCATGAGAATGCGGCGGCGGCGGGCTAGCCACGGGGGCATCAATGAGCGCTCCGCTTATGCCTACTGACTCGACTATGGGCAGAGACGTTCCCTCATCCGCCGGAGCGTCATCGGCTCTCTTGCGCTTGATCAGAATGCGGCGCTTGTCGGACTTGGAAGACTCCTCCGCCGCCGAAGCTGCCTGGGCCGACCCAGCCTTGGCTCCCGTTACGTGGTCGGACGCCATACCGACCTTACTCCGCTCACCCCGACCTGCATCGGCCTCTGCAGCCCTGTCCGTCGTTTTCCCGTGAGCCTTGAGTTTCGGGCCCAGCTTCTCCAAAGCCTTCTGCACCACGTCATCATCCAACACGCTACTGTGCGACGCAACGGTGATACCCATCCGCTTCAATTCCGGGATGAGATCACGGTTTTCCATCCCCAGTTGCTTAGCCAATGCATACACGCGCATAAGGATTTGACACCTGCTCCTCTGTATCCGGGTTATCCGACATCCGACTCCGACTCTGCCCGCGCTTTTAACTCCTGCTCTCGGGCTTCTTCTTGCTGATGCAGCGCTTCGGTTTCCTCCGCCAACGCCGCCTTGATTTCCTTATCCCGTTCAACCTTTTCCTTTTCGTATTCCGTCGCGCTGATGATATCGATCTTCCAGCCGGTCAGACGAGCGGCCAACCGCACGTTCTGGCCATTCTTCCCGATCGCTAACGACAGCTGGGAATCTGCGACGACAACCAACGCCGACTTTTTTTCCTCATCGACGCCGACCTTCTCAATGCTCGCGGGGTTCAACGCCTCGGCGATGAAGACGCGCGGGTCGGAGGTCCAGGTGATGATGTCGATTTTCTCTCCACGCAGTTCACGGACAACCGCTTGAACCCGCGATCCTTTGATCCCCACACAGGCCCCGACCGGATCGACCGCCTTCTCGCGCGACGTCACGGCAATCTTGGTTCGATCACCGGGCTCCCGCACGATAGACTTGATCTCGACGATTTTTTCGAGCACCTCAGGCACTTCCAACTCGAAGAGTTTCGACACAAACTGCGGATGACTCCGCGTCAAAATGACCTGGACATCCTTCGGAGTCCGGCGCACTTCCAAGAGCATGGCCTTCACCCGGTCACCATTGCGATACGTTTCTCGCGGAATCTGCTCCTGAACCGGAAGTACCGCCTCGGTCTTACCCAGATCCACCAGATAGTTCCGGCGTTCCATCCCAAGAATGATACCGTTGACCAAATCTCCCTGCCGCGTGGAATACTCTTTTTGAACCGCTTCCCATTCGGCCTCACGAACTTTCTGGAAGATCACTTGCTTGGCGGTTTGCGCGGCGATCCGTCCCAAGTCGCTCACCTCGATAAGCGATCCGATCTCGTCGCCGACCTCTGCCTCGCTGTCAAACTGGCGAGCTTCCTGGAGAGAGACTTCGGTTTTTGGATTGGTGACCGCGTCGACAATGGTCTTCTTCGACACGACGGAGATCTCACCGGTCTTGGAGTCGATCTCGACTTGAATATTCTCAGCCTGCCCAAAACGTTTCTTCGCGGCCATTTGAAGGGCCGCTTCGATCGCCCCGAGCACTCGGCTCTTTTCAATGCCCTTTTGCCGACCAAGTTCGTCGATGACTGAAATCAATTCTCGATTCATAGCTCACTCTCCGGCGACTGCCCCCGCAGCCACACTCCACATACAAACGGCATGTTCATATCCGCGATGATCAACTTCGGTACGGCCTAAAACGTGACGACGCGCCGCGCTTCAGCTATCGAGCCAAACTCAAGGATGACTGTCCGCTCAGGACGCGGATCGCTTACCACGACAATGACTCCTTGTTCATTCACTTCCGCCAACTCTCCGATCACACGCCACTCTCCGCTGATCGGCTGCCTGAGCTTCACGCTCACTTGCTTCCCCAGTGCCCGGCGATAATCCTGAATCCGTTTGAAGGCCCGATCCAGACCAGGCGAGGAGACTTCCAGCGTATAGGCATGTGGAAAGGGGTCAGCCACATCCAATGCCGGACCGATGGCGAGATGTGCACGCCCGCAATCTTCTACCGTGATGCCGCCTGACCTATCGATATACACGCGAACGATTGATCGCGCACCTTGCCCTACACACACGACGTCGACCAATTCTAATCCCAATGCCCAGAGGATGGGCGATACCACCTCGCTGATGCGATCGACGACCGGTCGGGACTCCTTCACCAACACCCCTAGCCCTGCTTCGCTGGATGGCCCATTCAAGAGATCAAATAAAAAAGTGGGCCTGAGCCCACTTCCAGTCCGCGGACCATAGCATGCCACCTATGCCAAAGCAAGGGGGCTAACCGACCCACCTCGTGAAGCCCACGGCGAGTCGTTGGGTAATCGGGCCAGGCCGTCCATCACCAATGACTTTTCCATCTACACGGACGACGGCCAAGACCTCGACCGTGGTTCCCGTAAGAAAAACTTCGTCAGCGCCATACAGTTCTGCTAGAGAAATAAAGCGTTCCTGAATTGGGAGGCCCTCGTTCCGAGCCAGCTCCAACACGAAGGCCCTGCTGACCCCGGATAAAATGCGCGCCCCTTCTGGAGCCGTCATCACCATTCCCCCACGGACCACCATCACGTTGCTGACCGCTCCTTCAGTGATCAATCCCTCTTTGACCAAAATGGCTTCGAAGACCTGGGCCTGTTTGGCCTGCTGGCGAGCAAGGACGTTAGCTAAAAGATTCACGCTCTTGATGTCACAGCGCCCCCATCGGATATCCTCGGTCGTCATCACCTCCACACCGGCAGCTTGTACTGACCTGTCGAGTGGGTGAAATTCGCGAACCGTCATCACGACCGTGGGCGGCCCGTCAGCTGAGTAGGCATGATCACGGGGCGCGACGCCCCGGCTAAGCTGAATGTAGATTTTGGCTTCAGGATAATCAGCCCGCCTAACCCCTTCCAGGACATGGTGGGTCCACTCGGCGCGGGAATAAGGCTGCGTCAGGTCAAGTGCCGTGGCGCTACGTTCCAGTCGCGCCAGATGGTCCTCGAGCGCGAACGGGTGCCCCTTGTATGTGCGGATCACTTCGTAGATGGCATCACCAAACTGAAAGCCCCGATCTTCGATCGAGACTTTCGCCTCGGCTAGCGGCACGAACGCTCCATTGACGAAGGCCACATTCGGCACGATTATGCCCTCCCCCGAGAGGAGGAATCAGAGGCCGTCACGTCAAAGACGCGCCGATCTTCGGCGGTAAATTTCCACCCCATGCGTTTTTCAAACAGCACTCGGTGAGTTCCCGGCCTGACTGCTTTAAACTCGAAAGTCCGCTGCCCATTGTCGACCGCATTATTCCCGGCGATGCGAAGATAATCGTCGGCCAGCAATGCGAGCCCCGTAGGATCATAGGTCGGAACCCAGAGCTCCCCTCGCGTCCTGTCTTCCCAAAGATGAATCTGAATAGGATGATCAAGAGTCGTCTCAATGACCTTGGCCCCACCCGAATGTGTGGCTCCACCATGGTCGTGGCTAGATGTCGTATCCATCGTCAGTGACGCGGCAACCCGCTCCTTCTACGCCTTATCGTGTTATGGTTTTCGCCGAGGCCCGACAAAAATCTCCGCTCCCTCCACCTGCACATTATAACTCCCCACACAATACCCACCGCCGTCCGTCCCTTGCCCGTTTCGAACGTCAAATGCCAAATCGTGCCACGGACAGGCCACGATAAAGCCCTTCACACGCCCTTCACACAAAGGACCGCCCTCATGGGGGCAGAGATTATGGATCGCAAAATACGTCCCCTCGATGTTGAAGAGCGCAATCTCCCGATTGTTCACCGTGACCACTTTTGATTGCCCGGGCGGTAGCTCTTCGACCAGGGCGACGGATTCAAACCCCTCTAGCATGCTGTGCCAACTCCTCTCTTTATGCTCTCTAGCAAGGCTCTCGCTCACATTACATCCGAAGCGTATACTTCAATTCGAGCCCCACGGTGGCTCCTTCTCGCTTGATGAAGCCCGCTTCGGTTTGAATCGCGTAGCGGACCGCGTCAGGAGAGGAACTATACTTCGGGCAGTCATCTTCCCGGCAGGGAGCGACATTTTCCTTGAGCCCCACAATATGATGGCTTTCATCAATCCACATCATGTCCACCGGAAACCGATACTCCTTCGTCCAGATGTGGTTTTGGCCGGTCGACTCGAAGATATAAAGCATTCCGCTGTTCGCCGGCAACGTTTCCCGAAAGGCGAGGCCGAAGAGCAACTTCTCCGGCGTATCCGCTACTTCCGTTTCGAGCGCACGACCGTTAGGAAAAGAGACGATAATGATGGTCTCGTCTTTTCGATCGATAAGGAAGTACGAGGCGCTCATCAAGAAAATCGCCATGAGAACGAGCGTGACGATGCGCTTCTTTTTCTGCTCCCGATTGCTCACCGATAAGGTGGCCATAAACATTTCCTGTCACAACTCATCACGATCCCCTAGGCCCAAAGGCCCATTAATACAGGGAATCTAGGCCTTCTGAGTAAATGCCGTTCTGTTGACTTGGAAAAGAGCGGCAGATTAGAATGGCGCTCACGTTGCGGCATGTATCATGGTCGTGACTGGGCGGACTTGTCAACCGTGTGTGTCTTTATTGTATCGTAGTGAGAAGGAGGCGAGGGTCATGGCGTTGCTGATTACCGATGAATGTATTTCCTGTGGAGCCTGCCTGCCCGAATGTCCGAACGAGGCGATTTTTGAAACTCGCAGCGACGCGGAAACGAAGGGCAACCATGTGGGCGATGGCCAGGGAGTCGGCGATAGTATTTATGTGATTACGCACGACCGCTGTACCGAGTGCGTCGGACACTTCGACGAACCGCAGTGCTCCGCTGTCTGTCCGGTCGATAATTGCTGTATTGCTGACCCCTTGTATCCAGAAACGACGGAAGTCCTGCTCGCGAGGGCGAATACGCTCAATCCCGATAAGGCGATCGATCCGGCGAAAGTCTGGAGCGGCGTGCGCAACTAATCATCGCTCATCGTTCAACAATGAAGGCCCTGCTTTTCTCGTGAGAAGCAGGGCCTTCCTGCCTCTAGCAGGATGCTCAAAAAGGCATACTTCTCACCCGCCCAACCCTGGCGCGCCGAGACACGCCTTGCCCCAAGCAAGGCCGCAACTCCGTGGCTGACCCCTCGTTTCACGGTTCACGCCTCACGTTTCACGGTTCCTTGGAGCGAAGCGAGAACGCTGCTGGCGGACGTTTTCAGCATCCTGCTAAAAAAACCATCGCCCTCTCCGCGGTATCGCAGAGAGGGCGATGGTCACTCACATCTGCCAAGAACTCTTACTTGAGCATGAGAATCTTTCCGCCGACATGGGCCGGGTGCAGGTGACAGCGATAGATCAGCGTGTTCCCCTGCGTCGCATAGAACATGTCGCTGGTCGGAACACCGATGTACTTTGTTTCGCCAGGCTTCAGTACCACTTCGGCTTTCATCACAAACGGTGAACCAGCGTTCGTGGCATCGGTCATCTGGAATCCATGGTCAGCAGTGGAATTGTTCGTCACCTTGAGCAGGACGGGACGACCGGGCCGAACTTTGAAATCGATGATCGTGACGGGTGGATACCACGTCTTTAAATTTCCAATCTCGATCGCGAACAGCTGGGCATCGACATCCAGTTCCTTGAACGACTGACCCACAACGGAGCCAGTCTCCAAATCCCCGATTTCGACTCCCCCAGCCTGGAGCGCAAACGCTGCAGATGCACCAGCCACGACCATCCCGAGACCGAAGAAGACCCCCAACATCGTCTTGCCCATGACCTACCTCCTTAAGAAAGAAGAAGAAATGTGATTTGGTGATACATACCTACCGCTAAGCCCACGAAGCCTTGACCTGGCTGACCACTACTTCCCTGCGTCTGCCCGTCATGTCGTAACGGCATATATTCTCTTTGAGAGTCACCATATAGATAGCACCGCGACGAAAACGGAAGCAAGAACGTTCCTCTAACTCTTTGCAAAGTCCCCCTTCCATGCAGACGCTCACATCAACAGGCTAGTCAGAAATATGTCTATAGCCTAGTGCGCGCTCCCCGCCTCAGACTGCACCTCTTGAACCGTGGACCCGATCAAGAGATCGTACGGCGCATAGTTGTCGGTTAACACGACGCCTGCCTCCCAGGGTTGCGTGCGATGGGCCGCCAGCAGGGCAATGGCCTCGAATGGAAGACGTTGTTGCTCAACCAACCTGTTCACATTGGCCACAATGCTAGAGAGCGTGTGCTGTTCAAGCGGCGAACCGGCAAAAAAAATCAGATTCTCCGATCGTGGCTGAGAAGACTTCCATGGCCCCTTGACCGCAAAGGACTCGACGTTGGGAAACGACCGTCTCATCGTCTGCACGACCGCATTGGCCCGTAACAGATCTCCTCCCTCGCCCGACGAGGCCAAATTCACTGCCAGGATGCCGTTTGGCGCAAGATGGGCGCGCAATTCGGCAAAGAACTCCACCGTGGTCAGGTGAAACGGAATCATGTGTCGGGCAAACACATCGAGCCAAATGAGGTCGTACGTCCGCTCCGTGGAATTCAGAAAGGCCCGGGCATCCCGAACATGCACATGATGCTGGGGAGGCGGCTGATAGGAGAAATATTCTTCGGCCATGCGGACGACCGTGGGATCGAACTCAACCACATCCAGCTCAAGCTCAGGCCATTGATGGGCGAGCCACTTCGCCAGCGATCCACCTCCATGACCAAGAATTAGACCTCGTTTCGGCTCGTGCACCAAAGCCAGCGACGCGACCATCAATTGACTATAGGGGAGAAACAGAGCGATAGGATCCGCCTTCCACATGACCGCATGAAAGGTTCGGTCCAGGACGAGATAACGAAAAAGATCGTCATCGCGAATTCGTACCTGTTGGTAGGGGCTGTCTTCCTGATAGACCGGCGCCTTCAACATCTGGATCGGAAACAACGCACCGGCCCCCAGGCCTCCAACGCATAGGAAGAGCACGCCGATCACCAAAGGCCGCACGGTCATCCCCCTGATCAGCCACCAGAGCCCAAGCCCCACTTGAATGGCGCCGAGCCACGCGACAAGCGTCTGGCTGCCGATCCAGGACAGAAAGAAAAACGCCGTCCCCCAGGTTCCCGCCAAGCTCCCCATGGTCGAGAGCGCGATCAGCCGACCGGTATGCCGACCGAAATACTCAAGGTCCGACACGGCCAATCGCAACATGGCCGGCAGCACACCGCTCAGACCAAAGGCCGGCGGGCCCAGGAGCAGCGCCGCGGCAATACAGGGCCCCCACCGAGGGTCTTCAATCGCTACCGCCACCTTAAAGAGCACCGGCTGGCCGAGCCACGCGATAAGAAACGTCCAGGCTCCTGAGAACAGCAGTAGACCGGCCAGCACCTGCGCGCCGGGGTACCGGTCGGAGACCCAGCCGCCAAAGGCATACCCACCACTCATGGCGGCAAGAATCACCCCGATCAATGCGCCCCAGACAAACAGTGAGTTTCCGAAGACGGGAGCCAAGAGCCGGCTTCCCAAAATTTCGAGTGCCATGACCACTGCACCGGTCGCCAGTGCCGTCATCAGAAGAAACCATCGTGGGGTATGAGTCGACCGGTTCACAAAACTCATGCGGAAACATTGCACAGGGTGGGGAAACGATCAGGCACTGCCCCGCGAGCCCACACGATCACAGACCGCCCCAGTTTTTGAAGTAGCGCAAGAGATCGCGGACGGAGATGATCCCGACGATCTGCCCCTTGTCGGAAACCGCCAGATGCCGAATCCCATGTTCCGCCATGTTTTCGCTCGCCTCGTGTGCCGAGCTTGCACTATCGATCGACAACAGTGGGCTGCTCATGACGGCACGGACCAACGTCTCTTGTGCCGGATGCGATTCGGCTATCCCCTTGCGAACCAAGTCCGATTCGCTGACTAGACCACTGTAGTGGCCGGCCTCGTGCACCAGCAATGCGCCAACCTTCGCGTCACGCATCAGCCTAGCCGCCTCCAACAGCGTCGCGTCCGGACTGATTGTGCGCAAGGTCCGGCACATCATGACAGCAAGAGGTCGTTGAAGAGGCCCACTCTGAATCGCCATACGACAGGATCCGTCTGATAGAGGGAGCAAATAGTACTCAGCCCTCGTGTACCTGTCAACGAGCGGCTCCTCCCGGTGAAAACGACTTTCCATGACTTTAACTTTCTATAACTTTGTTGCTCACCCCCGGTACCGTTGCTATACTCGGCCAGTTCGTTCTTGATTACAGGAGCACAGAAACCCATGCATATCAGTGTGATTGGGACCGGCTATGTCGGGCTGGTAACAGCAGCCTGTTTTTCGGAGTTCGGCGTCAGCGTGACCTGCATGGATACCGACGCCAAACGGATCGCCAGGCTTGAGAAGGGCGATGTGCCCTTCTATGAGCCGGGGATCACGGAACTCGTCGCCAAAGGAATTCGAGAGAACCGGATCAGCTTTACCACCGACGTCGCCAAAGCTGTCGACAAGGCCCTCGTTATCTTCATCGCAGTTGGAACCCCACCTCGACCGGACGGATCAGCCGATCTTTCGTACGTAGAAGAAGTCGGTCGCGGCATCGCCAGAACCATGACCGGGTACAAGGTCATCGTCACCAAGTCGACCGTCCCGGTGGGAACCGGGGAAAAACTGCGTGAGGTGATCAACGCCAATCAATCAGGCAAATTCCGGTTCGACATCGTCTCCAACCCGGAGTTTCTTCGTGAAGGGTCCGCCATCGAAGATTTCATGCGACCGAACCGAGTCGTCATCGGCACAGATAGCGAGCAGGCAATTGCGATCATGAAAGATCTCTATCGTCCGCTGTACCTCATCGAAACTCCGTTCGTCGTGACCGACATCCCAACTGCCGAGATGATCAAGTACGCCTCCAACGCCTTCCTCGCCACCAAAATTTCGTTCATCAACGAAATCGCGACAGTTTGCGAACGGGTGGGCGCCAACGTGCAGATGGTGGCAAAGGGGATGGGGCTCGACAACCGGATTGGATCGAAGTTTCTCCACGCAGGGCCGGGTTTCGGTGGATCGTGCTTCCCGAAAGATCTGGCCGCGCTTGTACAGACGGGGGAACGAGTCGGCTACCCGATGCAGATCGCCAGCGCCGCCGCCCTCATTAACGAGCAACAACGAGTCCGGATGATAGAAAAGATCACGAAAGAGGTTGGGGAACTCAAGGGAAAGACGTTTGCGATGCTGGGCCTGTCCTTCAAACCCAATACCAACGACCTACGGGATGCGCCAGCCCTGGCCATCGCGCAGGAACTCATGAAACAGGGCGCCATGGTTCGCGCCTACGATCCCGCCGCGCTTGAGGAAGCCTGTCAGATTGTTTCGGGCCTCATCCCCTGCAAAGACGCCTATGATGCGGCACAGGGAGCAGACGCGTTAATCCTCATGACCGAATGGAACCAGTTCCGAACCCTCGATTTCGAGAAACTGAAAACCCTTCTACGCCAGCCCGTCTTCTTCGACTTGCGCAATGTCTATGAGCCCGACCGGGTCGCGGGCTTTGGATTCCGTCACATTTCGGTCGGGAGGCCCAACAAGGCTCCTTCCCCAACCACGTAACAGTGGCGTTACGTGAGTCGCGGCGCATCGACAGCCTTGGCCTCTTCTTTGACTTTCGGCTTGTAGCCCATCCGGTCCAACACCTTCATCACCCGCGTCTTCAGACGGTCATCGGCCTCGGCGAGCGCCGTGGCCAACGGCTCGACGGCGGGCTTTCCGATTTTACGGATGATTTCCGTCACGGATTGTCTGAGTTCATCTTCCTCCGAAACCAGCAAGGGCACGAGCAATGACACCGCCGGCCCGCCGATCTTGATCAACGAATCATAGGCGCGCTGCCGGACATCGCCGACCTCATCCGCCAACGCATCGACTAACGGCCGCACGGCGCGAATTTCTTTCAGTTCACCCAGCACTTCAGCCGCATACTTTCGATTGAGCCAGTGGCTATCTTTAAGATCCAAGAGCATCGCGTCAGCCCGCGCAGCATTGGGATCCTTCGAACGAATCCGAAAGCTCTTGGCGATCCGTTTCCCGCCTTCTTCGACGACGCGGATCGTGGCTCCGTCTCCTACTTTCAGCTGCTTCAGCTGCTCAAGTGCCTCGTCATCCACGTCCAAGACAACCGTCTTACCGTCGTAAGCCAACAGCTCGACTTCGAGCTGTTTCGTCTCAGGGTTCACCGCGACGACTCGTTCCGTGACGAGATTGAACCCGTCCTTCTTCGCGCCGCCCTTCGGACCGATCTGAATAAGCTTTGGAGGAGCTTCATCCGCCATGATGTGTATCCTTTACGTCGAAATAAAGATTACGGCTTCGCTTTCCATCCGAGACTCGCCAACACACCTTCTACCGTTTCCTGCACCATCGTATTCTCATCTTCGAGCAGCGGAAGTAAGGGGTCGATGGCCTGCTTCGCTCCGAGCCGCGCGAGCGACTCCGCGGCATTCCGCCGCACCAGCCAGTCTTCATCCTTGAGCGAATCGATCAACGGGCCGACACCGCGGGCATCGCCGATCTTGCCCAGGGCTTCGGCCGCATGCCGTCGCACCATCCAATTATTGCCCAGCAAGCCGTCGATCAAGGCGTCCACGGCCCGCGCATCGCCGATCTTTTTCAGCACACGCGCCACGTCCTCGCGCACCGTGTTATCGGTCAGCGCCTCGATTAACCCAGGCACCGCGCGCGCATCGCCGATACGCTCAAGCGCCCACACAGCGGCGGTCCGCACTGCGCCATCTTTGTCCTTGAGCGCCTTCACGAGGGGATCGACGCCCCGTGGGTCCTTCAGCTTCCCCAATCCCGACGCAGCCTGCTCGCGAATCGCCCATTCATCGTCCTCCAACGCCTCGATCAACGGATCGACGACGGACAGACCGATCCGCACAATGGCGCTGGTCGCCGCTTCCCGAATCAAAACATCTTCGTCCGCCATGAGCCCGATCAGCGGCCCCACTGCGTCCTCACCCACTTGACTCAAACTGGCAATCGCATGATTGCGGAGCGCTTCATTGTCGTCCCGAAGGGCCCCGATCAGTTGTTCGATCCGTTCTGCCTGCACATCGTCACTCATCGTCGTCCTGCCCTCCCTGACTCCCGACAGGCGTCCCATCGAGCGCCTCCAGTTTGTCGGCGATCAACCCGGAATTGTAGGCGACCAGGCCGTCTCGGTCCGTCCTTAACCGATCGAACAGCTCCTTATACGGCCGCAATACCTCCACATCTTTCACTTTGGCCAAGGCTTCCATGGCATAGACCCGCAGGGGTCGAATGGGTATGGCCTCGATATAGAGTTGGGCAGGCCTGGCATCGCCGATCAAACCCAACGATTTCATCGCCAGTTCCTTGACACCCGTATCTTTATCGACCCGTAACCGCTGCATCAAGGGTTCGACTGCCCGCACATCGCCGATCTTTCCCAGCAAGTCGGCGGCGGCTTCACGGATCACCCAATCGTCATCTTCCAGATACTCGATCAAAATCTCCACGCTTGGACGCCCGATGGCCAGCAGATTGATCACGGTGCTCATGCGCGCCTCTTCCCGTTCGCTCAACTCCTCAATCGCGCGCAGCGCGTCAAACACCTCTTCGATGCGTTCACGAATTGCGCTCAACTTCTTGAGCGTCCGCACGGCAATGTCGCGAACGGCGGGCTGCCCCATCGCATTGATGAACGCGTCCACCGAACGGGGATCGAGCAGATGTTCCAACATCGTCGCGGCCATGATCTGCGCCTCTGGGTCCTGATGGGCCAACATCTCGCAGAGGGGCGCGGTCGCATTCGGAATGACCCCCAACAACTGCGAGGCCGTCACGCGAATCCCCTCATCCTTCGATTCATAGAGCAGCGAGGCCAGCGCCGCTGCAGTCGTCTCGCCCAGCACCCCCGCCATATGTTCCAAAGCTGACGCGCCGGCCTTGCGGACGGATTCATCCTCATCGCGGAGTAAGCCGACCAAGGGAACCCCGGCCTGAGGATCGTTCACACGCGCCAGCATGGCCGCCGTTTCGGCTTTCAACGCCGGCGAGCCGGTCTCCAGCGCGTGAATGAGCGCCTGGACAGCGCGGGGCCCGCCTGACAGGCAAGCCGCTGTCGCCCGCATACGTCGCCAATCCTCTTCATGGACGAGCTCAGAGATCAGCGTTTCAATCGTTTCTTTGGGCATGGCACTAAGACCTGACTTACAATGAGTTCTGAGTTTTGAGTCCTGAGTGCTGAGTTACAAATTCAAAATTCATCATTCAACATTGCGCATTGGCTTACTAAATGCGGCCAGCCCGCCAACCCACCTTGGCCAACGTGCCTTTGACATGGTAACGGATGTTATCATCCGACTCGTGGGCCAGCACTGCCAGCAACGGCGCAATCACGGCGGAACCGAACCGAGTCAGCGCGTCGGCGGCTTCCGCCCGCGTCACCGTATGACGGAGCGCCTTCATGAGCGACGGAATGGCCGCCTCGTCCCGGATCGCGCCCAAGGCCTGGACTGCCTCTCCTAACGTGAGTCTCTCTTCATCCCACTGATCACCGCAACCATCGATCGGCCGCGAGATCTCCGGTCGATTCAGTCCATCAAGCACATCGATCAGCACCGGCACCGCACGACGATCGCCGATCCGGCCCAGTGCCTCTACCGCCAGCGGCCGCAACCCCGGCTCTTTCATCGCCGTCACGAGGTACTCCACGGCATGCGCATCTCCGATCTGACCCAGCGCGCGAACTGCATCCTCGCGAACCGCCCTGTCCCGATCGTTGAAGAGTACCGATAACAAAGGGGCCACAGCCTCCGGCGACCGCGTTTTTCCTAGAGCTTCAACCGCATGCAACCGTACCAGCCATTCAGCATGGGTCAACGCGACGAGCAGCGATGACAACGCCGCCTCCCCCATGGCAGCGAGGGCTGTGGACGTCTCCTCGCGCACGGCCTTCACCGAATCTTGCAGGAGCGGCACCAGCGGCACCACCGCGCCAGGGTCCTTAATCCGACCCAACGCCTTGGCCGCGTGCATCCGCACAATCCAATCGGGACTCCCAAGCGCCTTGACGAGCGGCGCGAGCACCCGCGCATCGGCAATGGTAGCCAATACCGACGAGGCCAACTCCTGAACCGTGAGCACCGGATCGGAGAGGCAGGCACCTAGCGTCGTCACGGCTGGCTCTCCGATGGCCAAGAGGGCGCCGATCGCCGCATCGCGGACCGCGCGATCGCCGTCATGAAGCACGGAAACCAACGGCACCACAGCCCTCGGATCTCGAAGTGTGCCAAGCATCGTGGCGGCCTCTTCGCGAATCGCCCAATCTTCGTCTTGAAGCGCAGCAATCTGCTCAGCTACTGCGTCTGCCA
>JANYEF010000265.1 GCA_025363325.1 Nitrospira sp.
GACAGGTACCGGAACCGCGTGGGCACCGCTCGGCGAATTGGCAATGTATCGAGCTGTATCGGCCGCGAGTTCGAGATCCTTCTTCGTCAGCTCATCGGAATAGGCAAAACCGGTTTTTTCCCCCGCCGTCGCTCGCACCCCTACGCCCTGCGACACACTCTTCGTCGCACGCTTGACGAGGGACTCCTCCATCGAAACGGATTCGGATACACAGGATTCAAAGTAGAGATCGGCATAGTCGACATCGCGAACTTTGACCCGCCCAAGCGCCCCGAGCACCTCGCCTTCGGTTAGACCAAATGACGTCAACTGAACAAGTTCACCCATGGTGTGCGAATCCTTACGGTGGTTGAGATGCGAATGGACGGGGAATTATAGCTGATCCCTTTTCATAGGCGCAACGACAATTCATCCAACTCATCGCTTTTACAGGACTTTTACGAAAATTTGTTTGACATTCTTCCCCCTCACCAGTAGACTTTGCTCGCCTACCGCACAATCCTTGTGCGAAGGGATCATCACCAGCCGTACTCTTATGGACACGAAAGAATCGTCGGCCCTGGACCAGCTATCCGCCGAAGAACTTACCGCAAAACTCGAACCCGACCTCTTACCCAAGCACGTCGCCATCATCATGGATGGCAACGGCCGCTGGGCAGAGCTGCGAAGCCTCCCACGCCTTGCCGGTCATCGGGAAGGGATCAAATCCGTTCGGGAAATGATCACGGTCTGCTTGGAGCTGGGCATCCATGCCCTGACAATTTACGCGTTTTCACAAGAGAATTGGAACCGTCCCGTTCAGGAAATCTCCTCGCTCATGGGCTTGCTCGAATACTACCTTTCGACGGAACGAACGAAACTCATTGAGCAGGGTGTCCGGTTACGCACGATCGGTCGACTCGACTCCCTCCCGGCCTCCGCACTCCAATGGGTTCGGGCCGCCGAACAGCAAACCGCCCATCTCGACAGACTACATCTCACGGTCGCCCTCAGCTATGGTGGCCGCACTGAGATTGTGGACGCGGTGCGCGGACTCCTTCATGAAGCACAAGATGGAAGGCTGCAACCGGACGATGTGGATGAATCGCGCATCCAGCAACATCTCTACACCCATGATCTGCCCGATCCAGACCTGTTGATTCGCACCAGCGGCGAAACACGAATCAGTAACTTTCTCCTCTGGCAGCTCGCCTACACCGAGCTTTATTTCACTCCGACCCTGTGGCCCGACTTCCGTCGCCGCGAACTCTTGCTGGCCTTGTTGGAATACCAGCGACGCGAACGGCGATTCGGTCGAGTCCTCAGCACCATTTCTTCATAGTGGTCGATCTACACCTCCACAGGCAGGAATACAACACCGCAGGCCAACAGCCGGCTGAACCAACGCCGGCGGCGGCGTCCCGGTTTGATCCCCGTCGGATCTATACCGTTCTGATCCTCGCTCCCCTCTTGTATGCCGTCATTCGCTATCTCCCGCCCCTCGCATTTTCTGGCGTCGTGGTGCTGGCGGGGGCGCTGGCCCTCTTCGAGTTCTACCGATTATGTTTCAGCGACCGCAGCCACTCCTGGCTGATAGGGATCGGCCTGACAGGATTCGCCGCCCTGATTCTCGGAACACACCAGCCGGACATCATCGTTCCAACCCTTCTGGCCACACTGGTCGGCATTATTTCTGTCCCCCTCCTCAGTCGCTCGCCCCTCGAACAGAGCCTGAGGGATGGTGCCCTGACCTTGTTCGGCGTGCTCTACCTGGGTCTCACACTGGGCCCTCTCTCGATGACGAGGCTCCTGCCTCAGGGCGAATGGCTGATCTTCTTTCTTCTACTGGTAACATGGGCATCCGATACCGGCGCCTACTATGTTGGCACACTCTGTGGGCGACATCGCCTGGCTCCCACGATCAGTCCAAAAAAAACTGTCGAGGGCTTGGTGGGTGGCTTGATTGGTGCCATAATGGTTGCGTACGCAGCTCGTTGGTGGTTTCTCCCTGAGTTGTCTGGTCTTGATTGTCTAGTCTTGGCCACACTGCTGACCATCACAGGTCTTTGGGGTGACCTGACGGAATCGGCCATGAAACGCAGCGTCGGCATCAAGGATTCCGGCGGGGTCCTGCCGGGCCATGGCGGCATGCTTGACCGTCTGGATAGTCTCTTGTTCAGCGCCCCTGCCTTCTACTACTATGTAACGATGGTCAGCCGGCTACGAGTCATTGAGTGAAGGAGCCCCTATGAAAACGATCGTCATCCTCGGATCGACTGGGTCGATCGGCACCAGCACCTTGGATATCGTGGACCGGTTCCCCGAAGAATTCCGCGTGGCAGGACTCACTGCCGGCAGTAATGATGAAAAACTCGAGGAGCAGATCCGCCGGTTCAAACCCCGCGTGGTGGCCCTATCGGATTCCTCCGCTGCCGCCAGGCTCAGGCAACGCTGTGCGGGACTGCCTGTCGAAATTTTGGCTGGGCAAGAAGGCTTGATTCAGGTCGCTTCCGCGCCCGAAGCTGAACTCGTCATCTCCGCTATCGTCGGTGGAGCCGGTCTCGTGCCCACCCTTGCGGCGATCCGAAGCGGAAAGCAGATCGCCTTGGCCAATAAAGAGCCAATGGTCATGGCGGGGAAACTGATGCAGGACGAGGCGCGACGGCATGGCGTTCGTATCTTTCCGGTCGACAGCGAACACAGTGCGATCTTCCAGTCATTAGAAGGCCATCGCAAAGAGGATGTCCGTCGCCTGATCTTAACGGCGTCCGGAGGGGCCCTCTGGACCCTGGGCCGGGAAGAGCTGCAAGACGTCACACCCGAACGGGCACTCCAACATCCCAATTGGAAGATGGGCGCCAAGATCACGATCGATTCTGCCACCCTCATGAACAAAGGTCTCGAAGTCGTCGAAGCCCGGTGGCTCTTCGACATCCCAGAATCCCAGATCGAAGTCATGATCCATCGAGAAAGCATCATTCATTCTCTGGTAGAGTATGCGGATCGGTCAATGATCGCGCAGTTGGGATTACCGGATATGCGAACACCGATTTCCTATGCGATGAGATATCCAGGGCGCCTGCCGCTGGATCTGCCTTCGTTGGATCTGACGGAGATCGCGAAGTTGACCTTCTGCAAACCGGATCACGACCGGTTTCCGTGTTTGGGTCTTGGATATGAATCTCTGCGGATCGGCGGTACGATGCCAGCCACGATGAACGCTGCGAATGAAATCGCAGTTGAGGCGTTCCTGAATGGAGGGATTCGGTTCACCGATATTGTGGAGATTATTCGCAGCACGATGGACGCCCATAGCCCTAAAGACGTGGATACGCTGGAAGAGGCACTGGAGGCGGATCGCTGGGCCCGAGAAAAAGCCGAGTCGTTGGTTGTGGCATTGGTACGCTAGGTCTACACGAAGGAGCATATACCGTGTTCATGGCATTCACCTGGTCGCCCGATACCGTCTGGTTGTTATTGCAGAAGGCGTGGTGGTTCCTGGTCGTCCTCGGTGTGTTAGTCGCATTCCATGAACTCGGGCATTTCCTGGCCGCTCGTTGGGTCGGCGTCAAGGTCCTCAAGTTTTCTCTTGGGTTCGGCCCAAAGCTATTCGGCCGCAAAATGGGCGAAACAGAATATCTTCTCTCGGCCATTCCGCTCGGTGGCTACGTGAAACTGTTCGGCGAAGATGAGACCGAAGCGACCACACAGGAGGATCGTACGCGGTCGTTTGCGCACCAAAGATTGTGGGGCAAAGTCCTAATCGTTGCCGCGGGACCTGGATTTAACTTCATTCTGGCTTATGTTATTTTTGCCGGATGGCTCGCGACCGGAACTCCGCTTTTTGTCCCAACATTCCAGGATCTGACCCCCGATATCGAAGCGATGGTCCCCGGCTCTCCGGCCGATACCGCCGGCATCCAGATCGGAGATCGTGTCAGCCGAGTCAACGGGCGCGACATTTCGACCAGGACTGAGCTATTCGATGCCGTGGCGAAGAGCAACGGCCAGGCGCTAACGATCGAGATCAAACGAGGCGAACAGATCAAAACGCTGACGGTCACGCCCACGACCGCCCCCGGACCTCGTGCCTCTGCACAAGAGCCCGGATATTACCTGGGCGTCGAGGAAACACCGCCCCTCGTCACGTCAGTCATGCAAAGCTCTCCTGCTGCGAAAGCCGGACTTCAAGCCGGGGACCATGTGGTCGATATTGAGGGCCAGACGATCCATACGTGGTCCCAGATGACCGGTATCGTGAAAGAAAGCCCCAACCTCCCACTGAAGGTCGAGGTCTTGCGGGAGGGGCATCGAGTGTCGCTGACCGTGACACCATCTGCTGAAAAGACGATGGTCAACGGCCAGTCGATCGAAGTCGGCAAGATCGGTATTTCAGGACCCGGCCGTTCGATCATGCGTTCCAGCACCCCGCTCCTGTCGCTCTATGACGGCTTAGGAGCCACGTGGGGCTGGACCGAGCTCACCGCAATCGGCCTCTACAAGATGGTCGTGGGGGACATCTCCAGCAAGAATATCGGCGGCCCGCTGACGATCGCCAAGATTTCCGGAGAAGCCGCCGAGCAGGGAGCCTCCAGTGTCATTTTTCTCATCGCCATCCTGAGCATCAATCTGGGCGTCCTCAACTTGCTCCCTATTCCCATTCTCGATGGCGGCCATCTGTTGTTTTTCCTGATTGAGGGCATCCTCAGGAAACCCCTCGGCGAACGCCAGAGAGAACTCGCGCAACAGGCCGGCCTTGTGTTATTAGTGGGCGTTATGATCTTTGCATTTTGGAATGACCTTGAACGAATCTTCATCCGTTAGAGAAGGAGTCTGATCACCTCAATGTCGAACATCCTATCAGCAAGACATTTCCTCCCCCACCGGCACTTCATACGTGATGACGTTCGGGCTTGATGACTTTTTGACCTTTCTCAGAGAATCATGCGGACATCTCAAGTCTTAATCCCCACATTGCGAGAAGACCCGGGCGAGGCGGAAACTGTTAGCCATAAGCTCATGCTCCGAGCCGGTTTGATTCGCAAGGTGGCAGCAGGCATCTACACCTACCTCCCGCTCGGCCTTCGGGTCATTCGAAAGGTCGAACAGATCATTCGTGAAGAGATGA
>JANYEF010000268.1 GCA_025363325.1 Nitrospira sp.
CCCGACGCGGTGAGGGTTTTCCTTCGCCATCTGGAGACCCGAGTCGGCCAGCGCTTCTTTTGCCGCCACGAGGCCAAACTGGGCGTAGCGGTCAACGCGCTCGCCATGGGCCGAATCGAGAAATCGTTCGACCGCGAAGTCACGCACCTGGCCCGCGACCTTGGAACGGTAGCCGTCCATGGAAAACGGGTCGAACGACGTAATCGCTGAAATGCCGGATTGCCCGGCAAGAGCGGCTTTCCAAAACTCGCTGACTCCGATACCGATCGGAGAGACAACCCCTAACCCTGTGACGACGACACGCGAGCGCATTTTGCTGAAATCCTTTTGGTGAACTCTCAGGCACTACTTACCGGAAGCGCAGGGATCAGTCAACCGGGCGCGAGATGGACAGCGGTTCCAGGTTCGAAGTTCGAGGTTTCTGGAACATCGAACCCAGAACTTCGAACTTCGGATGTGCTAGTAGCGCACTTTAAGCATCAGATAGAGGCCATAACTCATAAAGAGCACGTTCGCCATCCAGCCGGCGATCAGCGGCGTCAAGACCCCGCCACGACCGAGTGCAATCGCGATCGAGTGTGTCGTCCAATAACAGAAGCCGACGGCGAGCGCCTGCCCAATGCCCATCGCCATGCTGCCCCCTCTGGTGCCACTCCCACGCAGACTCAGCGCAATGCCGACCAGGACCATGATCACGGTGACGAACGGAAATGCGATTCGACTGTAATAGTCCGTCTGAAGCCGTGCGGCCTGAGAGCCCTGCTGGTTCCGACGTCTTGTGTAGGCGCGAATATCATGGAACGTCATCAACTCAGAATCGCCGGAGAGCCAGGTGGTGAAGTCATCGGGAATGAGGGTCAACGCAATGGCTTGACGGTCAAATTCGGTGACTGAGACAGCTCCATCGGCGTGGAATCGCCGGTGCCGTCCCTGGTACAGGGTCCACGTCTGATCGAGATAGCGGGCTTCGTTGGCTTCAGTCATGTCGATCAGTTGAAAGTTGTGATCGAACTGAAAGAGCTGCACGCCGCCCAAGAGTTCTCCGCCGACGGAGACGCTCGTGATATGCATGAGGCGGTCGGCTCCCACTCTCGTCCAGGGTTGCTGGAGTGTCACGGCGGCAGCGGGCGGTTTTTTCTCGATGCGCATGGTCCGAATCTCTTCGGACTTGCTCGCGGCCAGCGGGATGACGGTGGAACTGAAGAGCAAGAGCACGAGGGCAATTCCAGCAGCGAAGGCGATGAAGGGGAAGGTAATCCAGGGTAAACTGATGCCGCAACTGCGCATGGCCGTGATTTCGTGGCCACGGGAGAGCAATCCGAAGGTCAATAATGTAGCCATCAAAATAGCTAGCGGGGCGATTTGGAAGGAAATCGCGGGAGTCTTGAGAAGGAAATACGTCAAGACGTCGAGCCAGTCGGCGTCGTAGCGCAAGAAGCGGCGCACTTTCTCGAAAAAGTCGATGACGAGGTAAATCGTCATCAACCCGCTGAAGCACATCGTGAAGATTTTGCCGTACTCGCGGAGAAGATAGCGGAAGAGAATGGGCATGGGATTATTGGCGACTCATGATGTAAAACCACACGACGGTGGCGAGAGAGAAAATGCCGTTCGGTATCCAGGCCCCGGCAAAGGGAGGCAGATGTGCCGTTGTGACTAGGAATTCGCAGGCAACGTTCAGCATGTAGTAGACGATGACGACCAACACGCCGACCGCAAATCCGCCCATGCGTCCGGATCGTTTCGAGACGATACCGACCGGCACGCCTAAAAGGCAAAACACCAGGGAGGCGGTTGGAAACGCCAAGTCTTTATAATATTCCATCAATCGACGGAGCGCGCCTGAGTCGTGCCATTGGGATTGTGTGAGCTGGGCGATAATGGCGTCATACGACGGACGTTCCTCCGTAGCTGAGTAGCCGCTTTGGTTGAGCGGGAGTTTCAGCTCGTAACTGGCGAAGGCCGCCTGCTCGTATTGATCGGTTTGATCCGGTCTGCTGTGAATGACTCCGTGTTGCAGGCGTAAGGCAACTTGATTGGTGGAGGTATCCATCAAGACTTCATACTGCTGCGCCACGATGATGCGGGGGTCATCTGCATTCCGCTCATCGGAGACAAAGATACCGGGCGTGGTCTGTCCGGGTTCCCCATCCGGAACATAGATCATCATCTTGGGGATGGGCTCGCTAAATGTTCCACGCTCCAGCGCCAGCACCAGCTGATCCCGAAGGAGATTCAGCGCAACTTTTTTCAGGTTCGTGGAACTCCAGGGTTGCCCCCACTGCGCCAACCACAAGGTCAATCCGAACACGAGCAGGGCAAAGAGCAGCACGGGGCGAGCCAATCGCATGAGGCTCAAACCCGCAGCCTGCATCGCGACCAATTCTTTGTCGAAGGACAGTCGTCCAAAGGCGGTGATCGAGGCGATGATCCCGGCGATCGGGAGGGTCAAGACGAGGAACGACGGCATCAGATGGGCGAAGACTTGAAGGACCGCCACGATCCCAACGCCTTTGGTGACCAGCAGTTCCACTAAGCGCAGGAGTTCCCGCGTGAGCATGACAAAACACAACGCCCCGAGGCTTAAACTAAAAGGGGAAAGGAGTTCGGAGAAGATGTAGCGGTCTAGCAGGGTTCGTAAAAACATTCAAAGAATCATGCTCCTCGCACAGTCCGACAACTATAGGCGAGCAGGGGAGGGTTGTCTACCTCACGTCCAGCCAGCGTGTGGCCAAAGAATGGCTTGACAAGATTTGAAACGCCGTGGTACATGCTGCGCGATTTGTAACCGAGATGGGTTTCGTGATCGATTTTGTCTTTCCAATGAGCCACTCATACCAGTCTGCTCTTTTTCCTGTCTTTTTCTCTTCATCGCGTGTGTCACTAACTTGGTTCCGGAGCCGGCCATGTAACTAGGTGTGTCTGTTGAGGAAAGGAGTGTTTCTGTGAAGACAAAAGGTACGGTCAAGTGGTTCAACGATCGCAAGGGGTTTGGGTTCATTCGTCTTGAGAGCGGGGATGATGTCTTCGTACATTATTCCGCACTGCAAGGAGAAGGATTTAAGACCTTGAAAGAGGGCGAAAACGTCGAGTTCGAGGTCGTGCAAGGCGCAAAGGGGCCTCAGGCTTCGAACGTCTTAAAGGCGGTAGTCGCCGAGTCTTAACGTTTTTCATTCTACTGGATTGTGTCACAGGACGGCCTACCTTTCATGCCGTGGTAGGCTTCGTATTTCTGCTGAAGACACCTGCATTCAAATGCCCGATTTCGTTGACAATACCCATTGACACTGTTAGCGTTTGATCGTTAGCCCGCATGATTCATGAAGGGTCGTCGCGAACGCGTGCAGACGCGAGGCGAGACGGGCACTCGGAGATGTGAAGCCCTGAGGCATACTCGCGCAGTATGTCGAATGGCTGAACGGCGAGACTCCCTGTCGCAGCCGCATATCAGTGCTTGCAGCAGAAGCTTCATAAATCATGTGGGTGAGGGAGGTTTGACTTGGCCATCGACCGCAGTAGCGTCTTGCATAGCGCACAGCTCTTTGCGTCACGGGGCCAATTCGACGCTGCCATCAATGAATGGAAGAAGCTCGCAACGGAATCGCCGGGTGATGGGAGTATCTTCAATTCAATCGGTGAGTTACACATCAAACGCCAGGCTACCAAGGATGCAGTGACGGCCTTTGTCCAGGCGGCTAATGCCTTCCGTGCCGAAGGGGCCACCCTCAAGGCCATCGCCACGTTCAAGAAGATCTTGAAGCTTGATCCCTCACGGTACGATGTGTTCCGGCATCTGGGAGATCTCAATGCTGAACGTGGTCTGCTGAGTAGCGCGGTTCAAGATTATCTCACCCTCGGAAAACACTACCTCAAAGCGGGAAAAAGCAAAGACGCGCTGGACATCTATAAGAAGATCGTCAGCCAGGACCCCTCGAATTTGGATGCCCAGCAGCGGGTGGCGGAATTGTGCCTGCAAGAAAACATGCAGGACGAAGCCACAAAGGTCTATTTGCAATTAGGGAGGGAGCGGTCGGCGCAGCAGCGCCATGCTGAGGCCAAGGAAGCGTACCAAGCCGTGTTGCGCATCGAGCCGGCCAACAGTGAGGCCGCCCAGTTCATCGAACATTTTGCAAAGACCGGTGGGAATCCCAGTCAGGCCACCAAGACGGGGTTGGGTTCTTCAGGAGGCCCGCCCAAGAGTTCCGAACCGCTCGATCTGTTGTCGGAAGCCACTCGCCGCATCAACGAAAAACAATTTGCCGGCGCGGAGGCCATTCTCAATCAATTGCTGACCAAAGAGCCCGGGAATCCGGAAGTCTGTCAGTTGCTTGCGAAGTTACATCTGCAACGCGGAGATATTCAGGTGGCACTGGGCGAATATCGCTATCTCGCAGGGGCGGCCTTGCGGGCGCAAGACTATGTCCAGGCAGAAACGCTGATCACAGATTTTCTGGCGGTCGAACCACAGTCCGTCGCGCTCCTCGAACTCTATGGAGAGCTCTATACAGAGAAGGGGGATGTCGCCAACGCTGTGCTTCAGTATGGGAATGCGATTGAGCTGCTGCTTCAGCATCCAGAACCCGGCATGCCTACTCTCCACGAAGAACTGTTTGAGAAGATCAAGTCGCTCGCTCCGGACAATCCCATTATCGCGAAGCTCTCTGCGCTAATGAACGGCGAGAGCTCCGTTGAAGAACCCGCGCCGTCGGCGATTCAGGCGTCGACAGAAACGACCACTTCGGTGCCGCAGAGTTCACCAGAATTTTCATGGACCGGAGCGGCACCGGACGATCCCTGGAAGGTGACTTCCAAGAGCACTCCTTTAACTGATAGGCATTTCTCGTTCGCCGAGCCGGAACCTGCGCTAGTTCAATCGGAGCCGTCACAGTCGGCAGAACCTGAGTCAATCATGCAGGACAGCGAGCCCTCGTTGTGGAATGCCGAGCCGGACCAGCAATGGAGGCCGTTGTCGCAAGGGGCAGGCTCGGTTGCTCCCCTCTCGCCTGTCCTCTCGACGAGCGAGCAGTTCCAGGCCTATATGAATGCGGACCAGCAGGCTGAGGCGGAGGAATGGCTCAGTCATCTGGTGACGGCGCAGCCCGACGATGCCGAGGCCCGAAATTTATTCGGTTCTCTACTTGAAGCGAAGGGTGATACCGCGGGAGCAGCCCTGCAATATTCTCGGGCTCTCGAATTGCTCCTCGCCTATCCAAACAGTGAGAGTCCGAGTCAACCGGCGAATCTCTATACGAAAGTGAAGGAGTTGGCTCCAGCCAGCCCGTTGATTGCCAAATGGGCCTCGACGTTTTCTCCAAAGCCGCAAGATTCTGTGCCATCCGTCGAGACGCCGATTTCTGCGGAGCCCACGGATGGGATTGACCCGGAGACCCACTACACGCTGGGAGTGGCCTACAAGAATATGGGGTTGCTGGACGAAGCGAAGGAAGAATTTTGTCTCTCGATGAAGAGCCACGATTTTTTCTTGGACTCCTGTCTCATGATCGCGGTCTGTTTGAAAGAACAGGGAGAATGCCAGTCGGCGAGTGCACAGCTCGAGCTGCTGCTGAAGGATCCGAAGTGCCAGGGGGCCAAGGCGCAAGCCATTCGCTATGAACTCGGCTTACTCTACGAAGCCCAAGAACAGTGGAGCCAGGCTGCCGCAATCTACGAATCGATTCCGACCTTCCACGACGTACCGCAACGACTCGAATCAGCTCGCACACACAAGGGCTTAGGTCAACCGCCCCCCGCACTCCGCTTCGCAAACTAGTCGGCCACAGAAATAATCACCCGTATCGTTCTCGCCTCGCTCGGCTATCCTGTTAGTAAACCTCGTTTGGGGCCGGACGTCCCTCTAAGACCGCGCGAATATTCTCCAAACAGACCAGCCCCATCTGAACCCTCGCGTGGACTGTGGCAGAGCCCAGATGGGGGAGCAGCACTACTTGCTGTAACTGAGCCAGAGCTGGATGGATGGCCGGTTCCTGTTCATAGACGTCGAGTCCCGCGCCGGCGATGAGTCCTGTTTTGAGGGCGTCGACCAAGGCTCCTTCATCGACGATCGGACCACGAGAGGTATTGATGAGGAAGGCGGAGGGACGCATCCAAGCTAATTCGCGCGCACCGATCAGATGATGGGTGGTTGATGTGAGAGGCACATGAATCGTCACGATATCGGCTTCACCGAGGAGATCCCGTAACGATCGGAACTCCCACTCACAGGGGAGAGTCGAGGTGGCCGGAGGGTGGCTGGTGTGATAGCGCACCAGCATGCGGAACCCTACCGCACGCTGAGCCACCGCTTGCCCGATCCGTCCCATGCCGATAATCCCCAGTGTCTTGCCCGTGACTTCCGCTCCCAAGAGTTGCGTGGGACTCCATCCGGTCCAAGCGCCAGACCGAACGAGGGCGTCGCCTTCGACGACGCGGCGTGCCGTCGCCAGGATCAAGGCCCAAGTCAGATCCGCGGTCGCATCCGTCAAGACATCCGGAGTATTCGTGACGATCAGACCACGCGCTCGCGCGGCGGCAAGATCGATGTTGTTATACCCCACGGCATAGTTCGCCAGAATTTTCAGCCGAGTGGCCACATGAATGGTCTCGGCGTCGATGCGATCGCCCAGGGTCACGATCGCAGCGTCGGCTCGGCAGAGTCCCTCACGAAGCGCCGACAGAGCGGGCGACGCATCGAGCGGCTCCTGCACCAACTGGAACCGTTCTCGCACGATGGCCATCACAGGCTCAGGGAGGAGG
>JANYEF010000280.1 GCA_025363325.1 Nitrospira sp.
CGCGCGACGAATCCTTCGATCCACTTTTTGACCTGAGTAATGTCTTCGGGTTCCTGCAAGGAATCGATCACACTCGCGCCACAGTCCGCCTACCCTCATTATTTTCTTGCACAGATCCACGAGCGGGCCAACCACCTCGAAATGGCCATCAAGGAATATCGCGAAGCCGTCCGACTGGACCCTTCCTATGCACCGGCGCGGACCAACCTGGGCGTGGCCTATCAAGAACAGGGCCGGTTGGAGATGGCGATTCCACAATATCGAGAAGTGATCAAGTTGAATCCCAACGACTCGGTGGCGCACGCCAACCTCGCCTGCGCGCTTGCCGAGCAGGGCAAGTTTGAGCCGGCCTTGCAGTCCTACAAAGAGGCGTTGCGCCTGAACCCCAAGGACGCAGCCGTGCATTTCGCGTTGGGAGATTTCTATGAAACCAGGGGCCGTCTTGATCTGGCACAAAAAGAGTATGATGCGGCGCTCATCGCCGATCCGAACTTCGGTCCTGCACATTCCGCGATCGGCTGGTTGGAGCTGGCCAAGCAACACATGCAGGCTGCCTACGAAGCCTTCAATCGAGCCCTCAAGGCCAACGATCAAGATCCTCGGGCCTACCACGGCATCGCCGAGTACTATTCCCAAAAGGGGAAGCGAGAGAGCGCCCTGGACAATTTCACCAAGGCGCTCAAGTACTACAAAGATCCCGAAAAGAAAAACGCGATACTGAATCAGCTATTCCAAGAAGGCCAAATGGCTGATTAACAGGCTGCTGAAAAATGCCGCCAGCATCGTTCTCGCGTCGTTCAGATCCTCAACGTACCCCAGAGGGTACGCCTCCGGTCTTCACTCGCTGCGGCCTTGCTGGACGGCATTTTTGAGCATCCTGCGGGACCGAACAGCATTTCCCCTTGCTAGCGATGGTCCCTCGATGCGCGCCGTCGAAGAAAAAGGCGTCAGGCCCTCTGTGTGAGGGGATAGAGGTATAATTCGAGGACCGCACACGGCGAGGCTGTGCTTGTTCGGCAGACCAGGGTAGAATCGTACCGCTTAAAACCAGAAGTCGTTAACATCAAATGACTCGATCAGAAAGAATAGAACGTCTCCTCACCGCGATTCCGGAGCTTTCAGATTATAGGCTCCAACTTATTGATCGTATTGTCAGCGTTTTTTCTCTCTCGCGAGAGTATTGGAAATCTAAAACTTCAGGACTCATCTCTGGGCGTGTACTGGAAGACTTTGGCGACGTGTTGCGCCTCCACCATTGCTTTTCTCGCGAACCATTTTCAAAGGACAAGTTTGAGTATGCTCTTGAGAGCGTATTGAAAACGGATGGCATCGACACGGCTCTTGCGCAGCGTGGACAGAGGGGCTACGACATACGCATCAGAGACGAAAACTTCTCCCTCAAGACTGAGGCCGCAAAAGCCATTCGCTCGAACACGATCCACATTTCGAAGTTTATGGAACTCGGCGGGGGTCAGTGGGGAGATGATCCTAGTGACCTAATAGGCTTGAGAGCACAGTTTCTTGGTGCCTTGGCGGGAATTCAGCGAATCCTAATTCTTCGAGCACTAAGGAAGGGAACTCCTGACTATTTTTATGAGTTGGTCGAGGTCCCCAAAGCGCTTCTTAAGAAAGCCGCTACTGGTCGATTCAAGATGATGAGCGCTAGCAAACAATTTCCAAAGCCTGGTTACTGCTATGTCGAAAAGGAAGGAAAGACTCTGTACAGCCTGTACTTCGATGGAGGGGGCGAACGGAAGCTACAGATCAAGGGGCTGAGAAAAGATTTGTGTCTCGTTCATGCCTCGTGGAAGTTCGATCTACCTACGGACACCCTGTGAACAGCGTTGGTGATACCCCCAGCAACCTCTGTTTGGCAATATTGACATAGTCTGCTTTCACCTCAATACCCACGCATCGGCGACCTGTTTCGATCGCGACGATGCCGACCGTCCCACTTCCAAGAAACGGATCAAGTACTAGCCCACCCTTGGGAGATCCTGCGAGGATGCAGGGACGAACGAGTGCGCGTGGAAACACGGCAAAGTGAGCTTCCTTGCATGGTTCAGTATTGATTTGCCAGACCGTACGCTTGTTCTTGCGTCCCTTCCCATCCGCCGTAGGTTCTTTAATGGCTTCTTGATCAAAGTAGTAGTTCTCGCTTTTTGAGAACATAAACAGATACTCATGCGAAACCGTTACTCGATCTTTGACGGACTCAGGCTGACAGTTCGGCTTATGCCAGATGATGTCAGAGCG
Source organism: Nitrospira sp. (assembly GCA_025363325.1). Lineage (GTDB taxonomy): Bacteria > Nitrospirota > Nitrospiria > Nitrospirales > Nitrospiraceae > Palsa-1315. The sequence goes on from JANYEF010000280.1 coordinate 2,257, forward strand.
AAGATACCAGCCGTCACGCTGGAGAGACATCGCCAGCATCCAAGCCACACCTACTAAGTCCTTGGGTTTTAGTCCTTCGGGCGTGTCGGGGCGATACGACATCGCCCGCCCTTGATTCTTGATATCTTTATCCCGCCAGCCACGGCCACCAGAGGTGTATGTGTTTGCGATGTTCAGCCAAAACGTACCATCGGCTCTCAGCACACGACGTACTTCTCTAAAACAGGAAACTAAGTTCGAAATGTATTCTTCAATCGTGCCTTCCGCGCCAATTTGGCCACGATAACCATAATCGCGCATTCCCCAATATGGCGGTGATGTCACGCAACAGTGAACCGTCTCATCGGGCAGGGACGACAGCTTATCTCGGACGTCCCCGCTAACTATTTGAACCGGCTCATTCTCAGAGCACCGAAGAGGCCACACCGACGAGCCATTAATATAAGGAGCGCTCATTTTTTTCTCTCACTGGAGTTCGCGGCTTGGCGGCTAGATACAATGTAATGCGCCCGCTCTTCTTGCACCTTAGCTGTCAGTGCTTCGATGATGTAAGAATGAAGCGTCTGATCGGACTCGATCGCTTTATACTTTAGAGCTTTGTGTAAATTATCCTCCATCTCAAGCGGAAATGTCTTGTGGCGTTTTCCTGCGTTCTTTAGTTTCATAGGTCAGAAAACTTACCGTACTAACTTAGGTAAGTCAATGGTGGTAAGCAAAGCGCTTCGGCCTATGTTCTCACCGTCGTGACACGACGGTGAGAACATGGCTGAGATTGTGGAGTAGGCAACATACTAGGGCTGCTCAAAAAGATCATCCACCGAGGCCGTAGACGAGAAAACACCGGAGGCGTAGCGGTTCTCACTCGCCCAACCCCGAGCTGTCGGAACAGCTCTTTTCCCGGGTGGGGTACGTTGAGGATTTTTCGAGCCGAGAACGATGTTGGGTGTCTTTTTTCGGAGACTTTAGAGGCTGCTCAAAATTTCCGCCAGCAAGGCCGCAGGGAGCGGGACGACTGAGGCGTACCCTTGCGGTACGTCGCAGGGAGGCACGTGACTGAGAACGCAGCTTGGGGAAACGGCGCGTCCCTGGGCGAAGAGGCTGTTTTGGCAGACTCAGGGCGGGCGGGTGAAGTAGCCGCTGGGGTTGGGCGGGTGAGAATGTCGGAATTTTCAGCAGCCGATTACAGTTCGCGCAGGATGCCGCCAGTAAAGCAGGAAAGTTTCTTTACGACAAGTCAGCCCAAACCTGTCTCTTACTAATCAATTTCTTTCGGTGGTTATTAGTAGCCCGCCCAATAAATTGATATACAACGGATTTATCCGCGAACTACTACTTTGTACTAATTTTAATAGAACTAGTACTTGTTGACATTGATCACATACTAATTTATAAACTTTTAGTACATTTTAGTATTTGGAAAATATGGCAATCATCGCAACTCCCCCCAATTACGCTGAAACTCTCAAAAGCGCTGAGAGTGTGCGAAAGATTTTTGAGTTGGGGACTGAGCCAGAATTTCAAAAAATGATTCAAAGAGCCAACGAGCGTTATGCTGATTGGCATCATTTCAGATATCTCCCCATACCAAATGGATTAACTCAAGAGGAAGCATGGGCGCTATTAAAGCTTGGGAGACGAGCGAACTTCAAGCAAGCTCCGTTCGCGGATAAAGCAGGAGCGCCGTTTTGGTATTGGATACCGGATGTTCTTCAAAGGTCACTCCACGACATTGATGTCTGGGCTGGAGGCAACATTGTGTCAGAGCATCCAGGTCCATTGCCGGGAAAAGAACAATTCATCATCAGATCGCTCATGGATGAGGCAATTGCTTCCAGTCAGCTAGAGGGCGCCGCAACCACGACCAAGAAAGCCAAGGAACTTCTACGAACAGGACGAAAACCAAAAGACAGAAGTGAGCAGATGATCCTGAACAATTGGGAAACCATGCAGTTCATCAGAGAGAATAGGAAGGTACGTCTCTCGAAAGAGTTCGTGATCGAAATCCATCAAAGAATCACCGCAGACACGTTGGACCATACGGAAGATTCAGGTCGTCTCAGGACTAGCAATGAAATCGTGGTCGAATACAAAGGAGAAACCGTCCACATACCTCCCGACTTCAAGCTTCTGCCAGAAAGATTGCAGGCATTCTGTGAATTTGCCAATGAAGATAGTCAGCGCAAATGGATTCATCCTGTCATAAAAGCAGTGATGCTCCATTTCTGGTTAGCCTACGACCACCCGTTCAGTGATGGAAATGGAAGAACCGCGAGAGCGTTAATGTATTGGTATCTTCTATCTCGGGGGCATCTGCTTTTTGAATACCTAGCAATATCACGATATATACAAAGATCCCCTGGGCAATACGTTCGCGCCTATGTTCATACAGAAACTGACGAAAATGATCTAACGTACTTCTTCTTCTATAACCTAAAAGCAATAAAACTAGCCTGCGAAGATATACAAAATTATATCCGAGGAAAGCAGAGAGAACTGGCTGGGTTGAACCATGCCTTGAAGAAATACCCTGGATTAAATATGCGCCAGAGAAGTCTTCTGTCCCATGCCATCCAACACCCTCAGGAAATTTACACATTTGATACCCACCGAACTGCTCATGGGATTGTCTATCAGACCTCTCGCAACGACTTGCTTGAGCTAGCAGAAAAAGGTTTTCTCAAGAAAGAAAAACGGGGGAAAGAATTTGTCTTTATACAGGCCGACAAAATAATGGACAGAGTGAGAAGTGCCGCAAGCGCATAGCTCTGATCGCTCAAGGGTATGTCGAAGGCGAATGTGCGAGAAGAAGTAAAGGAGTGGGTGAATTCAAACGTTAAGTGGCATGCCACAATGGGCATCAATTGCATGGTGCGGTTGCTCAAACAGGTGGTCAACGAGGCCGCAGGCGAAAAAAACACCGGAGGCGTACCCTCTGGGGTACGTTGAGGATTTTTTTGAGACGAGAACGAAGTTGGGCGCCTGTTTCAGCAACCGCTTAGAGGTCACGTATGGCGCCTTGTAAGACCGTAATCTGCGTCACCGGATCGCCGGAGGATTTCAGCTCTGTGCGGATTTGATCTTTGAGGTAGGAGGAGTATCCCACGCGGTCGATCAAGAGGTCGAGGAACCGTTCAACCGGGAGTAGACTCTGGGCCTTGAGTTCTTCCACGGTCTCGTCGGTGACGGGCACGTAGCTGCTCCCCATGTGGAACACCACATTGTAGTGGCGGTTTTTCCCGATGCGCTCGAACCGTAGACCCTTCACCAAATCCTCCTCTGAGCCCGCGCGAATGGCCCCATTCTAGACAAGTTCTGGTCGTGAAGACAAGGGTGGGACGGTCTGACCGTTGTTCCTCGCCCCGGGCCATAATCTGATTATGGATTGGGCGATGTGAGCCCTCGATCAGGAACTGCTCCCTTTCTTACCGAAATACTCTTGCCGACTCACGGCCACGTCGGTGACGAACATCACGCCGGAGTGGCGTTCGAAGAGAGGCCGAAGCCCTGCCAGGATGGGCTCCACTTTTTCTTCCGAGACGACGGTCATGATCATCTCAAGACTTTCCTGCTCGCTGAACATGAAATGCGCTTCGCGCACGCCATGATGGCCTTTCCCCGAAACATTGCCGATGATCGTGTAGCCGGACGCTTTGACCTGGTCCAGCAACTCTGTCACAAACGCCCGGTGCTCCCCCGCTACGATCACACGTATTTCCTTCATCGGATGCAACGTCAACGCGCCCACAGTTGAACTCCTTCCTTGGTGAGTTGTCCCATCATGACTCCGCTATCAGGAGCCGGCTTCCTCGTCGATTCTTGTCCATACGCCCGTTGGTCGATAGCGATAGAATACACCTTCTTCCGGTTCCAGTGCGACGAGGTGGACCCACTCGTTATGATATTGATGCTGCAACATTTCATGGCGGGCAATGAGCTTCTCGATCCGTTCTCGCGGCGCCTCGACAACGGTCAGCAGGCGCATCGGCTCATGATACGGCACGTCGCCGTTCATCACGGTTTGCCGGGCAAGTCCGAGCCGGAGATCGCTCCAAGGGCCGGACATGATGCCGATCCGCCCCACCACGTTGTGGTAAATCTTACTCCCGCCCCCATACACCTCGTTGTCCACCGTTGAAAAATAATGTTCCATGTTGATCCATTGCGCCACTACTTGCGGGCCGGTCAATATGACTTCAAGTAGCCGGTTGCTCGGGTCTTCTCGGTAGTCGTAGGAATGCAGGAAGACACGTCCGGTCAGATCAAGGGCCTTGGTGAGATCCCGGGGGCCGATAATGAACGCCGTATTCCCTGACAGACCCCACTCTGGCCGTATCTGGCTCCAATCCACGCTCCGTCGTCGCACATGCGACGCCGCTCCCTGCGCTGACAGGGTCGTCGTAACATCAGGGAAACGGGTGCATCGCTCTTGATTCGTCAGTCTGGTCGTTTTTTTCATGTCTTCGACCAGTCGGGCGATATCGATGCGATGGGTCGGCGGCGCATCTTCAAGGTCGAAGAGCTGGACTTCATCGGTCGTGGTATCGACTTGTCCGGCGAGAAAATGGGTGTCTGAGGGAATCTCGAGGCCTTTCTTCGCCAGCCGCTCCCGCACTTTCTGATTATTGGCCATCATGGCGAGCACGCGGGAGTTCGGATTGCCTTCATTGCCTCCGCAAGCCCCGCAGTCCAACGCGGATTCGAACGGATTATTGTCAGAGGTACTCCCGTGGCCGCAAATGAGGACAAGCCGGGCAAGTTGTTTCGTCAGTCCCATCAT
>JANYEF010000303.1 GCA_025363325.1 Nitrospira sp.
TATTCGCCTGAGTTCTCAGGAGCAGCATGTAAATGCTGGCCACGTTTGTCACGTATGAATCCGCGATAGGTCTTAGGACGCTTTGTAAACGCCGGTCGAAAACCGGAGCGGGGGCGGAGGGCCGAGTGGCGGTCCAAAAACGTAGCACTCTTTAAGGCTTCCTTGCGGGCAAGGTATTGGAAGGCGGGCGTCAGCCCGCCTTCCAATGGCCGTGCGGTGCAAGGAGAACGAGGGTGTATACGGACATGGAACAGTGGTCTGAGATACGGCGACGGGTGCTGGTGCTCGGGGAGAGCAAGCGTTCGGTCTGCCGCGCGTTTGACATACACTGGGACACACTCAAAAAGATACTTCAACATTCAGATCCGCCGGGTTACCGGATGAGTGCGCCGCGCAAGAAGCGGGCGCTCGAAGCGTTTGTGCCGGTCATCGAGCAGATCCTGAGCGACGATCGCAACGAGCCGCGCAAGCAGCGACACACGGCTAAGCGGATCTTTGAGCGCTTGAAGGCCGAGCAGGGTTACAGCGGCGGCTACACGGTGATCAAGGATGCGGTGCGCACCTGGCGCAATCAGCATGGGGAAGTGTTCGTACCGCTGCTGCATTCTCCAGGTGAAGCGCAGGTGGATTTCGGGCAGGCCGAGATCGAGTGGAAAGGGGTGCGCTGGACGGCGGCGATGTTCGCGATGACGCTGCCGTATAGCGATGCGATCTTTCTATGCCTGTTTCCACGGGAGTGCACGGAAGCCTTCCTGGAAGGTCACCGCCGGGCGTTTGAGTTCTTCGGCGGAGTGCCCTCGCGCATCAGCTACGACAACCTGAAGATTGCCGTGGCGCAGCACACTGGGCCACATGAGCGCGAACTGACGCCTGCGTTCCTGCGTCTGATCAGCCACTACTTGTTCAAGCCGCACTTCTGCCGCGTGCGGCGGGCCAACGAGAAGGGCCATGTCGAGAACCTGATCGGGTTCTCACGGCGCAACTTTCTGGTGCCCGTTCCGCGGACAGAAAGCTTTGCCGCATTGAATGCGACACTGGAAGAGCAGTGCCGTGCCGATATGGGCAGAACGCTGCGTGGCAAGGAGCGTTCGAAGGCTATGCTGCTCGACGAGGAGCGTGGGCAACTGCGCGCGTTGCCCACGAACGCTTTTGAAGCGGCGCGGACGGCGACGGCAAAGTCCAACTCGCTCTCGCTGGTGCGCTTCGACCGCAACGATTACTCGGTGCCCAGTGCTTACGCGCATCGCGAGCTGACCGTCAGTGCCGGCATCGAGCACCTCCGCATCTTCTGCGGCACCGAGGAGGTTGCGACGCACGAACGCTGCTGGGAAAAGGCGCGCACGATCTTTAATCCTGTTCACTATCTGGCGCTGCTGGAACGCAAGCCCGGCGCGTTGGACTTCGCGAGGCCGTTGCAGGAGTGGGCGTTGCCAGCCTGCTTCGATCTTTTGCGCCGCAGGTTGGAAGCGGAGTTCGGTGATGGCGGCACGCGGCGCTACATCCAGGTGCTGCGCCTGCTGGAACGCGTCAGCGTTGGGGCGCTATCCGCCGCGATTGAACGCGCCTTGGAGCTGGGCGTTCATGATGCCGATGGCGTGCGCTTGATCCTGCAGCAGCGCAGCGAGCAGCCCGTGGGGCTGTTTTGCCTGGAGGGCCGTCCGCAGTTAAAGTCCGTGCGCGTGGCCGAACCGGATCTGCAGGGCTATGGCGCGCTCTTGAACCTGCGGGAGGTGTCCGCATGAGCACTGCGACAAAGAGCACAGTGCTGCTCAAGCACCATCTCAAAGCGCTCAGGCTGCCAACGATGCAGAGCGAAAGCGAGCGGATCGCCACACGCTGTGCTGCGGAGAATGTCGATCATTTGGGCTACTTGCTGCAACTGACCGAACTGGAGTTGCTCGAGCGCGAACGCAAGGCAGCAGAACGGCGGCTGAAAGCGGCACGCTTCCCGGCGCTCAAGACACTCGACGGCTTCGACTTCACCGCGCAGCCTTCGGTGAACAAGGTGTTGGTCGCAGAGTTGATGCGCTGCGCGTACGTCGAGCAGAGAGAGAACATCATCCTGGCCGGGAATCCGGGAACGGGCAAATCGCACCTGGCCACGGCACTGGGCGTCGAAGCCTGCGCGCGCGGGAAGAAGGTTCGTTTCTGGCGCGTGACGGAACTGGTCACCGCATTGATGGAAGCGCGCGAAGAGCGGGTGCTCGCCCGCATGAAGAGTCATCTGGCGAAGCTGGATCTATTGATCCTGGATGAGCTGGGCTACGTGCCGGCCAGCCAGTTGGGCGCGGAACTGCTCTTCGATGTGATCAGCACGGCGTATGAACGGACCAGCGTGATTGTGACGACGAACCTGGCGTTCGAACGGTGGGTGGAGGTTCTGGGCAGCGAGCGGCTGACGGGAGCTGCACTGGACCGCCTGACGCACCGCTGCCACATCCTGGAATGCAACGGCGAAAGCTACCGCCTCAAAGACGCCCAGCGCCGCCGACGCGGAGCAACAACGACTTCAAGCGATCAAGACTAACCCCAGGAGGCCTGCGCCAACGCCATGCCGGTTCTGGACAAGGCCCCGGCCCGGCGGTACATACCATCCCAGTGCTACGTTTTTCGCCCGCCCCCGCTCCAGTTTTCGACCGGCGTTTACACGCTATTCCGATCCAATTTTCCAAACCCATCCAATCGCGACCGCGTAGTCTCCGGGCTCGCTGAATGGTCCAATAAATGGTGATAAATATCGAGCCCGTGAGTAAGAGACTTACATGAAAAGCACGATG
>JANYEF010000332.1 GCA_025363325.1 Nitrospira sp.
GCTCGATTCTGCCCTCCCATTATGTCCTTGAAGAGTCGAACTTCCGAAACAGTGCTGCATTCTTTTCACATAACAGGGACAGGGAAGACAACCAACACATACAGAGAGGAGCAGAACAGGCCGCCCCAGAGGGAAGTGCCAAGGGCATACAATCCTGTCCCATTAATGCTTCGCCTTGTCTGGTCTATCTGGTTGATCTGGTTTGTTTTGTTTATCTGGTTCGTTTCGTTCAACCAAAAACCAGACAGACCAGACAAATCAAATAACAGTCTTCTCATGCTGGCGGACTGGTTCAGCTTCCTGCTAGAGAGTATTCGCTCACTCGCAGGAACTCCCAAGCCTCCCCACGTGGTTCCACATACCAACATTGAGGGGTGATAAGCATTGCCTTCCCCAAACCACCATCCTAAAATGGCTGGTCTGTTTGGAGCCGCCCCCATGTCCTTCATGATGCATCCCTACCGTCGCGTCCCTGTGCAATGCTCCATCACGTACGGTGTAGTGCCATGTGTGATGTTACTCGTCTGTCTCGCCACTCCCGTATGGGCGGACTTCAAAATAGGTGTGAATCCCGATACCCAGGCCGGCGAATTCACCAGCCCCGTCATTCGTGTCATCGAGGGCGACATCTTCCAAGTAGAGCACAATCACCACCCTGAGCATATCCGCCTCAACGGGATCGACTGCCCAGAAAAAGGCCAGCCCTTCGGCCTCATCGCCGAGCACGTCGCCGCTGACCTCGTCTTCCGGAAGGACGTCACGCTCAAGACTCATGGTCTCGACGAGGATGGACGAACGATCGGAGATGTGATCCTCCCTGATGGCATGAACCTCAACCAGGAACTCGTCAAGCGAGGCTTGTGCTGGTGGTATCGGGGCAGCGCGCCTAAAGATACGGTGCTGGAAGGGCTAGAAAAGGCAGCACGAAAGGCCAAGAAAGGTGTGTGGGCCGATCCGCAGTCGGTGCCGCCGTGGGAGTGGCGGAAGGGGAAGTAGCGATATCGGTCTGCACATCTGGTCTGTCTGGTTCATCTGGTTGGTCTGGTCTATGCGGACTATTTCAGCATGTTGCGAAGTGATCCATGTGTGGTGAGGGGAGAATGTAGCGGGCAGCTCTCCGACAGGCTCTACTCGTGGTGATTTCCCAAAACGGTTACGACCGCCTCCCTCAGTCCTGAGCTAGCCGTAGCTTCTTGCCCATGGATCCCCCCCCAGCAGGGTGACAACGCGGGTGAGGCGCGCGCGATCCTTCTCGTCGATCCCAATAAACTTGATGCCGAATCGGATGCCATGGACCCAGCAGACAGCGGCCCGAGGTACACGCATGGTCGGTTCAGATTTGTGAAAGGAGAGGCGCAGCTGAAGTTGATCTCCCACTTTGACTGGTAGGGAGCTTTCCACTAAACAGCCACGATCCGACATGTTAAGGGTCTGTCCCTCGCCCACCTGCATGCCGCTGGCAAGGACGATGGAACATTGGAACGCGAAGCGCTCACTACACCGAGAGTCTCCGATCTTTATCTGTCTAGGTTTCATGGCGTGACCCTTCTTCGACCTCTCATGCACACCCGCACTGCAGGTGGCGACAACGCAGGGTTCTCTGCTGCGCACGACTCTCGTCTTATGAGAGAGTCTATCCCCCGCGTACCCTTTGCAAAAGACCTGAAAGAGTTACCTCCGAAGGGGGGGAGGGATGCGGCCAGGTGCCCTACTTGCTCGCAGAGCAGAGACCGGGATGGAGCCTGATGATCTTCTGTGCTCGCGCAACGCGCACAAACTTGTCTGTCTGGTCTTTCTGGTTTCTCTGGTTATTCTGGTGGGACTTCCGATCTGGTCGACAAGACAGACAAGACAAACCAGACCGACGAGATAGACCAGGCGAGCCAGCCCTCGTTGGACGCGCGCAGTGGAAGATCAATCAGCCCCCATCCCTAAAGAGGTAACGAGCGAGCTTGGAGGGATCTATTGGATGGATGGTGGTCGCTCAGTGCACATCCAACACCATTGCAGGATGCTCAAAAAGGCCAGACTTCTCACCCGCCAAACCCTGGCGCGCCGAGACGCGCCCTGCCCCAAGCAAGGCCGCAACGAGCGAAGAGGCGGAGTCGTACTGTGTGCCGTACGTCGAGCCCCTGAGCGAAGCGAGAACGCCGCTGGCGGACTGTTTCAGCATCCTGCTAAGTGATCGATGTTTGGTGGGAGAGGAATGTCTCGGTCAGCTTCCCGGCAGGCTCAACTCCTGATGATTTTGAAAAACGGTTAGGGTATTTCCCCCCTGCAAACAAAGTTCTCTGACACCTGTTTCTTTACCCCGATATGTTGATAACTAGAATTGGCCCCAATGGTGGTTAGAACTGATTCCAGAGCATTTGGTTTGTGACTTCGTGGTGAAAGAGCACTTCCGAAGCTTTCACCCTCGTGCCAAGCTCATGAGGAGAACGATCTGCCACCAACTGTTTGAAACTCGCATATTTTTGCTGGCTGTCCTCGCCGAGGATCTCAGCGATAAATTTCGACGTTTTAAACAGAGCGATCGCATCATTGATGTAACTCGGAAGGAATCGCACACGGTCACGTATCGTCTCGTCCTTTTCCAGGCACTCCCCTTCAAAGCCGGTCCTGAGCATCGTGTACAGCACGAGGTAGGGGTTGGCATCGGGGGCGACTGAACGCAGCTCGATGCGCGCAGTCTTTTCGTTGGCCATCGGAATGCGGATCATAGAGCCGCGATCGATCGCCGAGACCTTGATCTGGTTAGGTGCCTCAAAATGCGGAT
>JANYEF010000349.1 GCA_025363325.1 Nitrospira sp.
GCAGCCCATCAACGCTTAAACAGCCCTCCCAGCTTTCGACTAGCTGCGGCCCGTAGAAGATAATCTTGGGATTGATGAGAACGGTTTCGGGAAATCCATCATCCCCTTCACAGCCCATCACGACCACCTGAATCGAGCGCCACGCCTGCGGCGCCGCCAAGCCAATCCCTGGTTCATCCAGCATCGTCTCAAGCAGGTCGTCGATGAATTGCTGCAGGTCGTACGTGCGAATGTCGCGAGGATCAACCGGGGCCGCAATCTGTCGCAAGACAGGATTTCCGAGCTTTGCAATCGGGAGCAGAGACATAGACCCTACCTATCATCCTTCTATCGAGTAATGCGACGCGAGGGTGAACTCACAAAATATAACACAGGGTTTTTCGCCCCTGCAAGGCGCGGCAAACTGGTTGATCTGGTCTGTCTGGTTCATCTGGTTTCTTTGGTTTGTCTTGTTCGTTTCGTTCGTCCGGTCGGTGAACCAGATGAACCAGAAAAACGAGATAAACCAAATAGACCACACAAACCAAATAACGGTCTTTTTACGCTGGCGGACTTCAGCATCCTGCTAAGGGCGATGCACGCGCTGCGGCAAAAGTTGTTCTACCCACGCAACAACCTGATCGAGCCCCTGCCCTGTCTTGAGATTCGTGAAGAGATACGGCAAGTCGCCCCGCATCCGCTTGCTGTCCCGATCCATGACGGAGAGATCCGCGCCGACGTGTGGAGCCAAATCGGTCTTGTTGATCACCAACAGATCGGATCGCGTAATGCCAGGTCCGCCCTTGCGGGGAATTTTGTCACCGGCTGCCACGTCGATCACGTAGATGACTGAGTCCGCGAGTTCCGGACTGAAGGTCGCAGCCAAATTGTCACCCCCGCTTTCGACGAACATGAGTTCGACATCGGGGTGACGTTTGAGCAAATCGTCCAGCGCCTCCTGATTATGCGACGCATCTTCACGTATCGCTGTGTGTGGACAGCCACCGGTTTCGACGCCGAGAATACGGTCTTGAGGCAACGCCCCCCGGCGCGTGAGAAACTCGGCATCTTCCTTGGTGAAAATGTCATTGGTGACCACAGCCAAACTCACCTGATCGCGCAGGCGAAGGCAGAGCGCTTCGACAAGCGCGGTCTTTCCAGACCCCACCGGCCCACCGACCCCAATCACAGGAATATGACGCGCCCGCACCGCCGTCACACGCCCGTTGCCACAGAAATGTTCGTCTTCTCGATGCATGGGTCCTTCCCCACTAAACGGCCTGGCCTATATATCGCTTCTGGCATCACGGCGTCAAATCGGTGACGCTGATCGTAAACCGCAACTCGGTTTCTTCGTTCACCGTGATCGTAACAATCTCGCTGAGCAGAGGTGTGGGTCATTGCTCATCACCGGGATGAGAAGGGAATAGGAGTTGCCTTCACGCTGTACACCGGCTAGGATACAAACATGAAACTCGATGATGCTCGCCCTGATCTCTTGACTCGGACCTCCGAGGGAGTGCTGAGGATTACCGGGACCCGAATTACTCTGGACTCCGTCATCCAAGCTTTTCACGACGGAGCAACGCCGGAGGAAATGTGTCAGGACTTTCCCGGTCTCGCGTTGGCCCACATTTATAGTGTGCTCGCCTTTTATCTCACCCAGCAAGACGCAGTCGACGCCTACCTAAAGGAGCAACCGCAAGCCACCACAATCATCCGCCAGGAACTGCGGACAAAGCATGCGGCCTTTCTCGATGACCTTCGGCACCGACTGACCGCTCGCCGTGCATCATCCACATCCCACGCGTGAGCCAGATTCGTTACCTCTTTGACGAAGACTGCAATGCGCGCATTCTGCGCGGGGTGCGCCGACGCGTTCCCGGACTTCACGTCATAACCGCCCAAGAAGCGCGATTAGGCAACAGCACAGACCTGGCCATCTTGGCGTTCGCTGCAGCAGAGGGATGCATCGTCGTGTCACACGACGTGCGAACCATGACGGCCTATGCCGCCACTCAATTGCAAGCCAAGCAACCCATGGCCGGGCTGATCTTGATCCCGCAAGCGTATCCCGTGGGCCACGCCATTGAGGATTTACTGTTGATTGCTGAAGTGACCACGGCAGAGGAGTGGCAAGGAAAGATGGTCTTCCTGCCCTTGTAGGTACGTTCACTCTAGCCTGGTGAACGAATGTTGTTGCGCCCACTTCCACCGCATGGCTGAAGTCCACCCGACACCCATCGCGGATTGAGTTATCCCCTTCGCGTCACACACCGGCTTCTGCTCTTAAGATCGAAACAGCCGCGACTCCAATCGGCTGTGTCGCATGGCATAAATGTCCTGGACCGGCGACCACGACTGCAGCACTCGTTGATGTGCCGCTTTCTGGCTGACCCGCTCAATTACCTCAAGCCAACTTTCCAATAGCCGCTGTCCCTCACGCTGCCCGATCGACATCAACTTCATGGCCGCCGATACAAACCCAGTGGCTGTTTGATAGAGAAACGCCGCAATCGTGTCTTCCTTCGACCAACCGGCCGCCGCCAGCGTGAGTCCGAGACTCACCGCCATATGCCCAGGACTATGCCCGGCCTCAACCGCGGCCAGAAAATCTTCGAGCAATGGAGGTCTGGGATGCTGTTCCGCTGCCAGCCGTATCACCTGGCGTCCCATCTGCCGGCTGGCTGTCCGTGATTCACGACCCAGCTTCATCGCGTCCAGTTCTCGATCCACCGTGAACGCAATCTCCAGGGTATCGGACACCCACGCATCGTGCGCCAATCCTGCTGCCACTGCCTCGCGCTCCCCTATGCCTGTCGTGAGTGACTCAACCACGAAACGCGACAACTCTTCCGCATTCCGAACCGCACCACCCTGTACGGCCGCTTCCAATCCCGACGAATAGGCATAACCGCCCGACGGAAAGAAGCTATCGACGAAGCGAAGACCAGTAAGGAGTGAGATCGCATTCATGTGTAGAACGCACCAACCTATTCGCCTGCTTCCAACAGGCTGCTCAAAACGCTGTCCAACAAGGCCGCGCCGACGACCGCACAGGAGGCGTACCCGCGGGGTACGTTGAGGGTGCGTTCATGACGTGAACGATACTGGGCAGCGTTTTCAGCAGCCATCAAAACAAGAAATACCGTTGGGCCATCGGAAGCACCGCCATCGGATCGCATGTCAAGATCTGCCCATCGGCCTTCACGACATAGGTTTCCGGATCCACTTCGATCTGCGGCAACGCATCGTTCAGCTTCATATCGCGCTTGCC
>JANYEF010000376.1 GCA_025363325.1 Nitrospira sp.
CCACGATGCACGGGAGCACCTCGCGCTCATCGCAAGGCGCAAGAAGGAGATCACCGAGGCGTTCTACGATATCGGCGAGGCGCTCGCGGCGCTCAAGCCGAAGGATGTCGTGACCGCCCTCGGTCGCAAGTCGTTCGCGGAGGTATGCGAGAAGGACGCGGGCCTGTCGGCGGCGACAGGCGAACGGCTCGTCGCGATCGCGGTCTCCATGACGCGCACCACGTCATCGAATCGATTGAGCTTGTCGTAGACCGTGCCGAGATTGAAGTACAAATCGGCGCTCTTGGGGTTCTGGCTGATGCCTTCTTCCAAGGCCCTTGCCGCATCGTCAAACTGGTCCTTCTGCAGATAGGTCAAACCCAGCACGATGTGGGCTTCAGGCTGTTTTGGATTAATCATGATGGCTTGGGTCACGTGCGTGATGGCCTCAGGATATTGCTTCAATCGATAGAACAACAGGCCGAGATGCAGATGCCCTTCGAAATAGGACGGCTCAAGTTGCACGTTAAACGTGTACGTCTCGATGGCGTTCTTCGTGTCCTTGGACTCCTCGTAGAGAAACCCAAGGTAATCTCTGATTTTGAGCTCCGTCGGACGCGCCCTGAGAATCTGGGTCAGTTGGTCGATGGCCTTGGGATATTCCTTCTCTTCTCCGTACAGGAGCGCCAGTCGAAGCTGGGCATCGAGGTCCGAAGGGTCCTCCGCCAGCAAATCATTCAATTCCTTCCTGGCGCCCTGATAATCCTTCGCCGCCACATAGAGCCGAACCAACTGGTGCCGGATATCCCGGTTGCGCGGGTTCACCGTCTGGAGATATTTCCGTAGCACGGCGACCGCTCGATCCTGTGACTGCCGCGACTCATAGATCGAGGCGAGCGCAAGATAGGCTGGTTCAAACGAGGCATTCGCCGCAATCGCCCGCTCCAAACTCGCCGCAGCCTCTTCCCCTTTCCCCGCATCGAGGAGCATACGCCCCAAGTGATAATAGCCGACGGCAGATTCGGGAGCCCGCGCCAGGCCGGCTCGAATGGCCTGCTCCGCCTCAGACGGCCGCTTCAGATTCAGGAGCAACAGACCCTTTGTAAAATAGGGATCGCCGGAAGTCGAATCGATCTCGATCGCGCGATCCAACAGTGTCACCGCACGTTCCCCTTGCCCCGCACTGGCCAAGATGCCTGCCATCTGCGTGAGCAGCGGGCCGTCTTGGCTCGGTCCCTCTGCCGCTTGGTCCGCATAGCGTATGGCATTGGGCATGTCGCCCAGTGAAAAATAGAGACCGGCCAGCCGGGCTTTCACAGACTGGGACATCGGATCGGCCTTCAGCGCGGCCTGATATTCCTGAATGGCTCGATCCATGTCCTGCGCAAGCTCGGCTTGGTACCCCAGTATGAAATGATAGGAGGCGGAGGCATCGGGGGGATGAATCGAGGGCGTCGCCTTCAGCGTGCCGGCAGGAACAGCCACCTTGTCAGGCGTCTGTGGCGCGGCGGCGCAGGCGACCATCATCAGCGAAATCAGCAAACAGAGCGACGTGAGACTTCGGTGGTTCGCCGTTCGGCTCGGAATGAAGCGCGTCGTGAACACTCGCACGATACCTCTCTGTGGATTTAGAGTAACTACTCAGGTGTTCAGGCTGAAGGTTGAAGACTAAAAACCTTCAGCCTATCTACCTGCGTAGCTCAGAAAGATTATACGGGTGAGGTGACACAGGGTCAAACGACTTCGCGATTGTCCAGGCTCTCGAACTTTGCGAAGCGGTCGTGGAAGAAGAGTTCTTTTCTCCCGATCGGGCCGTTACGATGTTTACTCACAAGAATATCGGCAATGCCCTTCCGTTCTGAGTTCTGGTCGTACACGTCCTCACGGTAAATGAACATGACGACATCGGCATCCTGCTCGATCGCGCCGCTTTCGCGGAGATCTGCCAGCATGGGAATCGGTGGCTTCCGGGCTTCCACCGCACGGCTGAGCTGCGACAGCGCGACGACCGGCACGTTGAGCTCCTTAGCCAGGGCTTTCAGCGAGCGAGAAATATCGGAGATTTCCTGCTGACGGGATTCCGAATCGCTCCGCCCCTGCATCAATTGGAGGTAGTCGACAATCAATAGATCGAGGCCCCGTTCGGCTTTCAACCGACGCGCCTTGCCCCGCATCTGCTGCACCGTGATGCCGCCGGTGTCGTCGATATAGATTGGTGCTTGTTCAAGCCGGCCTGCCGCATCCGCAAGACGCCACCAATCCTCTTTCTGAAGCTTGCCGGTTCGGAGGCCATGTGAATCGACTCGCGCTTCTGAGCTCAACATGCGCAGCACGATCTGCGGCTTCGACATTTCGAGGCTAAAAATTCCAACCACGGTACCCGCGTGAATGGCGGCATGTGTCGCCATCCCCAGCGCCAGGCTCGTCTTCCCCATGCTAGGCCGCCCCGCGATCACCACGAGATCGGAGGGTTGGAGCCCAGCCGTGATATCGTCGAGGTCGTAAAAGCCGGTGGGAACACCTGTGACATGTTCTTTTCGCTTCGACAGCTTGTCGACGAGGTCGAGACTTTCCTTAATGATGGAATTTATGGGTGTGAACGACCGATCCAGTTTTCCTTGGACGATGCCGAACACCGACCGCTCGGCGAAATCGAGCAGATCATCGATTGAAGAGGTGCCTTCGTACCCGCGTGTGAGGACTTCCGTGGAGGTATGGATCAACTCTCGCAGCAGCGCCTTGTCGCGCACGATCTTGCAGTGGTAGCGAATATTGGCGGAGCTGGCCACGTTCTGCACGAGCTCCGCTAAATAGGCGGCGCCCCCGATGGCCTCAATTTCCCCCTGCGCCTTCAACCGTTCCGTCAACGTAATCTGATCGATCACTTCTCCGACTTCCGACAGTTCCAGCATCGCACGATAGATCTTCCGATGCGACGTGCGGTAGAAGTTCTCTTCGACCAGCAATTCCATCGCCTTGGCCATCGCGCTATTGTCGAGGAGGACTGCGCCGAGAACCGACTGCTCGGCCTCCAGATTCTGAGGGGGCAGCTTAGGCTGGGACAGATCGATGGCTGACATGGATTTCATAACCGTTCCTTTACCTGCCGCCGAGACCGACGAGCCGAGACCACCAGGTCGGCAAGCCCTATTTTCTTCGGAAGACGACTCAGCGTGCCAGTTCGGCGACCAGGCATGTGCGCGGCGAGGGACTCGACCAGCAGCACGTCATTATCATCCATCCCTGGTGCGCCCACCACGACCACGGCCGCTGCCTGTTGGGCCAACCCCGCCGTCACGGCGGCAGACACGAGCGCCGCGTCGCTCCCCTTCATCGTCTGCTGCACCACTCGGGAGCGAGTTCGACGCAACTGTGCTGCCACCTCCATCAATCGACGAGTAGCCCGGTGTGGGGCAGCCACAAGATAATCCACTCGCGCTGACACCGATCCTTCATCAGGGAACTCCACCGTACGAAAGAGCCGATCGACATCCAAGCCAAAACCAGTTGAGGGCAGTGGCCTGCCGAATCGACCGATCAAGTGATCATACCGTCCGCCGCCGCCTAACTCCGACCCCATTCCTTCGGCAAACACATCGAAGACGACACCATCATAATAGTCGAACCCGCGGAATTCCCCGAGATCCAGAATCAGCGATTCTCGATGTCCTGCTGCGCAAAGCAATTGATACACCTGGGTCAGCCGTTCGAGCGGAGCGGCTAGTTCCGGATCACCGGCCGCGAGGACCCGTCCGCGTGCCAGCACTTCCTCTTGACCGTACAGCTCCGGCGCTTCCCGAATGGCGCGCGCCGCCGTCTTGGAGATACGCTCGTTTGCAAGGATCTCTTCGAGTCTCGGCAGGTCTTTTCGCGCCGCCGCCTGCTCAGCCAATTTCTGCCCCTGCGCCGACAGCCCGGATCGCATCAGGAGCCCCTTAATAAATCCCACATGTCCAAGAGACACTTTAAAGGACTGGAGACCGATTGTGTGGAGACATTCGATCATCACACCAATGACTTCGCTATCGCTCGTGACATCGTCCAGGCCAATGAGCTCGGCTCCGACCTGAAAAATTTCTCGACCTCGCCCAGCATGTTCCTGCTCGTAACGGAAGACGGATGTTCGATAGGAGAGCCGCAACGGCAGCGTCGCGCCCGTGAGTCCCATTGCGACCGTCCTAGCGATCTGCGCCGTGGCATCCGGACGAAGAAGTAGCGTCCGCCCTGTTGTACGATCGACGAATTGATAACAGTGCTCGATCAGTTCTGGCTCAAGCCCAGGAGCCAAGACGTCGAGATACTCGAACGTGGGAAGGATGATCTCATCGTAGCCCCAACGGTTGACTTGCGCGAGCAACTGTTCTTCAAGATGACGGACCTGCTTCGCCGCATGAGGGAGGATCGTGGCCATGCCGACAGGCACGAGCGAACGCGCGCGGGACGACGGGACCTGTCCCGAAGAAGGGCGGAGCTTCGGAGGAGCAGCGACCATAGCTGACCTGGTTGATGGTGCGCGGGGTTAGGATAGAGCCGCGACTTTGACTGAGAGAATGTCCTTGCTGGATTTGATCGCCTCAAGCACCGTGTTCGGGAAGACCGCATCGGATCCAATGATGAGCAGCGCGTTCCCACCCCGCTTTTCGAGCGCGCATTGCATCCGGACGATGTTGATCTGGTTGTCGCCGAGCACCTTCCCCACCATCCCAATCACCCCTGGGCGATCGATGTTGAGGATCAGGAGCACGTGTCCCTCCGGCACCACCTCAACATTGAACTGATCGATCTCAACGACGCGCGGATCTTTCTTGTGATAGAGCGTCCCGGCCACCTGGTACGATTTCTTACCGGCCTCCACTCGCACACGAATCAAGCTGGTAAAATCGCCTGCATCGGAACTTTTCACTTCCTTCACTTCAATCCCACGTTCCTTCGCGACGATCGGCGCATTCACGTAGTTCACAGGCGCTTCCATAATCGGGTTCAACAATCCCTTCAACACGGCGATCGTGAGCGGCGCGACCGACAGACTTGCCACCTCTCCGCTATATTCGACGGTCACACGTTCAAGCCCACCTTCGCACAGCTGCGTTTGCAACTTGCCAAGCTGCTCGGCCAACGACAGGAACGGCTGAAGCCTCGGCAACAGCTCCGGAGAAACCGATGGGATATTGACCGCCCCGCGCGCGATGCCCTTGGTGAAATAATCGACGACTTGTTCCGCAATCCCGACGGCCACATTCTCTTGCGCCTCGGTCGTCTGGGCTCCGATGTGCGGCGTACAGATAAAGTTATCTAGTGTCAACAGCGGATTGTCCGGCTTGACTGGCTCCTCCTCGAAGACGTCAAAGGCAGCTGCCGCCACACGTTTTGTCTTCAAGGCTTCGACCAAGGCGCCCTCATCAATGATCCCGCCGCGGGCGCAATTCACGATCATGACGCCCGGCTTCATCTTGGCAATTGCCTGTGCGTTGATGATCCCGCGAGTCTCGGGGGTCAAGGGGGTGTGGACGGAGATGATGTCGGCTCGCCGGAACAACTCGTCAAGCTCCACCGTGGTAATGCCCATTTCCTGAGCCCGTTCTTCTGCCAAGTATGGATCGTACGCGACGATACTCATGCCCATGCCCTGGGCAAGCTTGGTCAGATACCCACCGATCTGTCCAACACCGACGATGCCGAGAATCTTGTTATAGAGCTCGATGCCCATGAATTTTTCTTTTTCCCACTTGCCGGCCTTGATCGACGCCGTGGCTTGGGGAATACGCCGGCTCATGGCGCAAATCATCGACATGGTGTGTTCGGCAGTGGTGACCGTATTGCCGCCCGGCGTATTCATGACCACGATGCCGCGACGGGTGGCCGCAGGGGTATCGACATTATCCAACCCCGACCCGGCCCGTCCGACGACTTTCAGCCGCTCGGCTACTGCGATCAGCTCCGCCGTCACTTTGGTCCCGGATCGCACGATCAAGCCATCGGCGTCCTTGATCTCCTTGAACAGCTCTTCCTTCGACATCTTGGATTTCACGACTACCGTGAATCCAGCCCTTTCCAACAGCTCCACGCCCTGCGTCGACAAACTATCGCTGATGAGAATTTTCATGCCCATTGTGTCTGCCCTATCGTATGAGTTTCGAGACGTAACCACTACGCCATGAGGATTTCTTGCGCCTTCGCGACACCGCTTCCAAGCTTCACGGGATGCCCCAGTCCTTTGAGCACCATTTCAATAGCTGCCACGGCCATGATGATATCGAAGCGGTCCATGTAACCCATGTGAGAGACCCTGAAGATCTTCCCCTTCAAATGGTCTTGTCCACCGGCCGCCGTCATGCCATATTGGACGCGCAGGTTCTTATAGATGGCCTGCCCGTCAACGCCTTCCGGCGCTGAAATAGCAGTGAGGGCATCGCTGGGCGACTCTTTTGGAAACAGTGCCAGCCCGGCACCCTCTACCCCTTCACGCATGGCCTTCGCGAGCATGGCCTGGCGGCCGAACAGCCCCTCAAGCCCTTCCGCCTTCATCATCCTCAGCACTTCCTGCAAGCCAACAATGAGGGATATGGCCGGCGTATAGGCCGTCTGATTCTTCTGCTGATTCTCGTGCTCTTTCTTGAAATTGAAATAGAACGCCGTGTTCTTCGCTTTCTCTGCCAACTGCCAGGCTTTATCGCTCACGCTCACAAATGCCAGCCCCGGCGGGAGCATCAGCGCTTTTTGTGACCCCGTAATCACGACATCGATCCCCCACTCATCGG
Organism: Nitrospira sp.; assembly: GCA_025363325.1. Taxonomy (GTDB): domain Bacteria; phylum Nitrospirota; class Nitrospiria; order Nitrospirales; family Nitrospiraceae; genus Palsa-1315. The sequence continues at coordinate 6,738 of JANYEF010000376.1, forward strand.
TCTTGATGTCGAACACTCCGAGGGCGGTAATAGCATCGACCACAAGAATGGTCTCGCCATAGGGCTTCACGATCTCCGCAAGCGCCTTGACGTCGTGCGCCACACCGGTAGAGGTTTCACTCGCCTGCACATACACCGCTTTGATTCCCGGATCTTTTTTCAGCGCATCGGCCACCGCTTGAGGATCGACGGCTCGCCCCCATTCCACCTTGATTTCGGTCACCTCGGCGCCGAACGTCTTGCAGAGCTTGGTCCATCGTTCCCCAAACTTCCCTCCGTTAATGGTGAGGGCCTTGTCGCCGGGAGAGAGAAAGTTAGAGACTGAACCTTCCATGCCTCCGGTTCCAGAAGCCGCCAGCATGAGTACGTTGTTTTTCGTTTGGAACAGCCACTTGAGTCCATCGCGGACCTCCGCGAACAGCTTATCGAACTCAGGGGCGCGATGATGAAACATGGGCCGCGCCATGGCCAGCAACACTTCAGGGGGCACAGGCGTCGGACCGGGAGCCAACAAATACCGCTTCAGCATCGGCTGATCCTCCTACACCGAATAAAACGTGAACAATCTTGCGCGGGAAGGGAGGACGATACCATTGCCTCCCAAAAGCTGTCAAGGCGAGGAACCGTGTAGGCACGCATGTTTTGAGACTGTTGCAGTCTACCGATGCCTACGTGACTTCCGCTCACAATTATGTTTGCGCGACCGTGAGAGAGTCTAGCCTCTATGCTACCAAAGGAGGGGCGTCATACCCCTTGCAATTTCTTGACAAGAACACAGTCCATCGATAGTCTAGCCTCACAGAATATGACGAACCTCACCCACGATACTGATTGCCACCGCGCTCCAATGACTCCACTCAGGCCAAGACATGCCGTCCTCCCGATGGCTCTCTTCCTCGGAATGTGGTTCAGCTTCTCCACCTCTATTATTGTGGTGCAGGCTGCCACTCCCTCCGACCCTGCCACGATTGACTCGAATACGCTTGTGGACGAGAACGCAGCGGCGGAAGACGACCCAGACGCAAACCTGGTCCCGCTTGATACCGAAGGCCCGGCACCGGAGGCCACCAACCATCCCCCAACAACGACTAGCAGCGTTCCGAGGGTTGAAGACCTCTTCCAGCTGAACCCGACGGGAAGTTCACCTGCGACCAAGCGGTTTTCTGACGCCTTGAATCCTCCGGCTGAACTTGGCCAGACACAATACCCCTCCAGCAATACCGCAGATAAAATGGAATATGCGAGCTACAATGTTCCAATTGTCATGGACTCCTCGGTTCAGGCCCATATTCGCTACTTCAATACGGCCATCCACGGTCGCTTCGAACAGTGGCTCTTCCGGCTCAGCCGCTATCAGCCCATTGTCGAAACAATCTTCGCTGAATTTCACCTCCCCAGCGATCTGGTCTACCTCTCGCTGGTGGAAAGCGGATTCAATCCCTACGCGTACTCACGAGCCAAAGCTACGGGCCCCTGGCAGTTCATGAAGGGCACGGCCAAAGCCTATGGACTCCGCGTCGACAACTACGTTGATGAACGACGGGATCCCATCAAGTCGACGGTCGCTGCGGCACGCTACCTCCGCGATCTCTACGACCTCTTCGGTACCTGGCCGCTCGCGATGGCCGCCTACAATGCCGGAGAAGGCAAAGTGATGCGAGCCCTCCACAAGGCTAAGGCCGAAAGCTTTTCCGAGATATCCAAAACACGATTGATTCGACGAGAGACGAAGGAGTACGTGCCTCGGTTTATGGCCGCGACGATCATTGCGAGGAACCCAGACCGATATGGATTCACTCAGGAATCTGCAGCACCGCATCAATTTGATGAGGCGAACATCGCACGAACCGTCCATTTCCGCGGGATCGCCAATGCCACCGGCATTCCCTATGAAGAGCTCCGGCTGTTAAATCCTGAGCTGCGGCGAGACGCGACACCCCCCGGCGACGAAGCCTACCACCTGAAGGTTCCAGTGGGAATGAAAGCGAAAGTAGAACAGGTGATTGACCGAATCCCAGCCTATAAGTTCCCCCGGCTTCCGGCAAAGGCTCAGTTTGTCACTGCCGGGCCTTCTCGCTGGTATAAAGTCCGCATGGGAGACTCGTTGGGAACCGTGTCGAAACGGTTTCGCATCCCGCTCAAGACGCTCAAGACGAAGAATAACCTCTCCGGCCCGACGATTCGACCGGGCGACTTTCTCGTTATCAGCCGCTAAGCAGGATGCTCGAAAAGTCGCCCTTCTCACCTGCCAGACCCAGGCGGCCACTTCACCCGCCCGCACTGAGACTGCCAAGACAACCTCTTTGCCCAGGGATACGCCTTTTTCCATGCTGCGTTCTCGACACCCGTGAAGCATGAACGAGTATATGAAGTGACTCATTGAGTCATCGGGCCATTGATTCAATGGATCAATCGTCAATCGTCTTGCGAGAGACGTATCATGGCGACCTACGGGAGAGGTCGGCCTTTCCCAGCAGCCTGCTAAGATTTTTTCTTGCCTGCGGAAGAAGAGGGGGGAGTTAGAGGGCTTTTCTGTGGCGCAACAATGGCAGGGGCCGTCGACGTCGAGGCAGGCGTTGATTCCTGCGATTTCTTGACATCCATAATCTTAGTCCGAATTGTCGCTTCACTGGTAAAGGGAGAGTTTGGATAGGTCTTTATCAGTTCCTGATAATGAGCCAAGGCCCCCGCAGGCCGCGATTGGGATTCTTCCAGCCGCGCCAACTCAAATAATGCCTGATCCCGGTTCAACGTACCGGGGGTCTCCAAGATGCCGGTGAGTGCCTTCACCGCCTGGTCCCGGTCTCCCTTGAGCAAGTACACATAAGCCAGACGTTGTCGCACCAGCCCAGCCTTTGAGGGATTCGAACCGTATGATGTAAGAAATTGCTGATAGGTCTCAATAGCCGCACTCAGTTCATTGGCCTGGACCAATGTATTTCCCAAATGATACAAGGCGAGTGGTGCCGTGGAGGTTCGTGGATA
>JANYEF010000380.1 GCA_025363325.1 Nitrospira sp.
TTTTTATAAAAGCGTGCAAGGCGATAAGCTGGCCTTGGTGGTAAATAATCAAGGTACGGGCTATGCGGCGGCTCGGCAGGGTAGTGCAGATTTCATACAATCCTTTACCCATTGGGCGGCATAGAGGCATGCCGACAGGCCAATGCCATTGAGCTCGGCCAAGATCATGACCTATGGCATCCCTGTCTTGTTTAGGCTGCTTTTTGTACCATTCCCTCACCGGCTCCACTCCTGAAGGAGTCCGGTAAAAACTTAAAGGGATTTTTTGTTTCTCTGTCATGCATTACCGTACCTTATAAAGTTCAGTGTACTTTAAAAGGTTCAGGTGGTCAAGAGGTATTTAGGGGAACGAGTTGGATCAAGGGGTTAGGCGAGGCGTTCTTACGCTTCGCCCAGGTATGGCCGCTGCGCGTGTCGCTGCGGCTCCTCGTGCCTTGAGGGCCGGGAAAGCGGGTTTTGATGATGCGGCCGATGGCTACAACAGAAAGCAGGGGAGTGGCGGCGGCGGAGACGTTGCCGAACAAGTCGTAGGGACAGAGGGGTAGTTATGTCTTGGAGTTTTCCTCCAGGCGGTAGATGGATACCGCGTTAAAAATGTGCTTGACCGTTGTCACGTTACGGGTTACACTAGGGAATGATAGAACGTTTTCGGCATAAAGGTTTACGGAAGCTCTATGAGGACGGGGAAGCAAGGTTTCTCCCGGCTGGCGAGGTGGTGAAGATCAAGCGGATCCTTTCATACCTGGAGGCGGCTGAAAAGCCACAGGCGTTAAACTTGCCGGGGTATCGGTTTCACCCATTGAAGGGTGAATATCGAGGTTTCTATTCGGTGACGGTCACCGGAAACAACAGGATTATCTTCCGGTTTGTGGACGGTAATGCTGTTGATGTTGATTATCTGGATTACCATTGAGGAGAACAAACATGATGTACGATCCTTCACATCCGGGCGAGGTTATCAAGCACGATTGTATTGAAGCGTCACAGTTGACGGTTACGGATGCTGCTGACGGTCTCGGCGTGAGCCGGAAGGCACTGTCCGAGCTTATTAACTGCAGGTCGGGCGTCTCGCCGGACATGGCCATCAGGCTTGAAAAAGCAGGGTGGGGGACTGCCGACACATGGTTGAGGATGCAGATGCAGTTTGACCTTTGGCAAGCGCGTAAGAAGTCGGGAAAGCTCAAGGTGAAAAGATTTGAAGAAGCAGTTCACGCATGAGCAAACCGGGTAAATCTATGAAAATGAAGAACCCGCCTCATCCGGGCTTTTCGGTGCGGGTGGACTGTCTGGAGCCGCACGAGTTGAGCGTGACCGAAGGTGCGAAGGTGCTCGGTGTGTCGCGATCGGCGCTGAGCCATCTGATGAACGAGGGCGCAGACCTGTCCTGGGACATGGCTATCCGGCTGGCGAAGGCCTTCGGCAGTACGCCGGAGGGATGGATGCGGTTGCAGTTCCAGTATGATGCGGCACAGGTCGAAGAACGGGCCAAGAAAATAAAAGTGAAGACTTTTGCACATGCGGTTGGTATTTAAGGAGCTCTAAGAAAGAGGAGCGAGTGAAGAGTATAGGTACGGAATGCGGCTGACTGACAATGAGATCCGAGATATTACGCGGCTGATGGAGCAAGGAAAGGCCTTGCCGGACGAATATCGCTTCCTTCTGTTTGAAGACAAGCGGGAAGTCGAGCTGATCTGGAATGGGAAAAAAATGAGGTTTGCAACGTCGTGCTGCCTTTCCAGACCATTGAACAAGTGGACGAGCCACGAGCCGAAAAAGAAATAAAATTGCAGCCTGGTCTGTTCGACAGCATGACGGGACGACAGTTGATGGGCTGGACGAACAAGCTGATATGGGGGGACAACAAGCTCATCCTGTCCTCATTGAAGAATGGCCCCCTGCGCGAAGAAATCGAAAAGCAGGGTGGCATTAAGTTGATTTACATCGACCCACCGTTTGATGTCGGGGCCGATTTTTCAATGGATATTGAAATCGGTGAAGACACGTTCACCAAGCGACCAAACGTTCTTGAAGAACTTGCCTATCGGGATACGTGGGGCAAGGGGGCGGACTCCTTCATTAGTGGGTCTTCTCCTTCCCGAGTGGGTGATT
>JANYEF010000382.1 GCA_025363325.1 Nitrospira sp.
CGCTGGAACTGATCCACACCTATTCCTTGATTCACGACGACCTGCCCGCGATGGACAACGACGACTTCCGGCGCGGGAAGCCGACGAATCACAAGGTGTACGGCGACGCGATAGCCATCCTGGCCGGCGATGCGTTACTGACGATGGCGTTCGATCTCTGCAGCCGTCCGGATCTGATGAAGGGCTGCGACCCCGTCCGTCAAATACGCTTGATTCAGGAACTGGCCTACGGCTCAGGGAACGTAGGGATGGTGGGCGGTCAGGTGCTCGATATCCAGGCGGAAAATAAAGACATCGACCTTCCGACGCTCCAGAACATCCACAAACATAAGACCGGCATGTTGATTCGCGCCGCGGTGCGGATGGGTGCCCTTGCCGCTGGCGCAAACGATCGCCAACTGGACGACCTCACGAGTTATGCCGAGGATGTCGGACTGGCCTTTCAGATCGCAGACGATGTGCTCAACGTGACGGGGACGCGCGAGGAGCTGGGCAAGAATCCCAACACCGACGCGGAACGAGGGAAGAAAACCTACCCGACGTTCTATGGGGCCGAGGGAGCCAGGACACTGGCGGACGGCTGCGTCGCCCGCGCGATTGCGCGCCTCTCCTCGTTCGGTCCGGACGCCGACCCGCTCCGCGAACTGGCGCGCTATATCACGTCGCGGAAAAACTGACGTGATGAGTGATCAGTGATGGGTGACGAGTGAGATGAGATTGCGCGCCCACCATATCTTCCAACTTATCACCCATTACCCATCACCCATCACTTCTTCGCAATGAAAGCTCTCGTCACTGGGGCTACCGGATTCATCGGCGGCGCAGTGGTGCGCGCGCTGGTCAATAGCGGCATCGACGTCCGCGTCCTGGCTCGCGCCGGAGCAGACCTCCAGAATCTTCAGGGGTTGACTGTCGAGCGGGTCGAGGGCGATCTGCGCGATCAGGCCTCGTTACGCAAAGCCCTCATCGGCTGCCGGCAGCTCTACCATGTGGCGGCGCACTATGCGCTCTGGGCCAAAGATCCGGCGATCTTTTACGACGTGAACGTCACCGGCACGAAAAATCTGCTGGAAGCGGCCCGCGATGCCGGCACAGAACGGATTGTCTACTGCAGCACCATCGGCGCGATCGGCCTTCCGCCCGGCGGAGGGCTCGGCACGGAAGAGACGCCCGTTTCAATCGAGCAGATGGCCGGCCACTACAAACGGTCGAAGTACCTGGCCGAGCAAGAGGTCCTGAAGCTTGCGAAGGCAGGGCTGCCGGTCGTCATCGTGAATCCGAGTGCCCCCGTCGGCGCAGGCGACGTGAAGCCGACCCCGACGGGACAGGTCATTGTGGATTTCATGAAGGGCCGCATGCCGGCCTATATCGAAACCGGGATGAACATCGTGGATGTCGATGACGTGGCCGCCGGCCATCTGCTCGCGATGCAGAAGGGTCGGATCGGCGAGCGCTACATTCTGGGCCACAAGAACTTGATGCTACGTGAGGTGTTTGAGATCTTGAGCCGCCTCACCGGCGTCAAGGCGCCCACGATCAAGTTGCCCCGCTTGGCCATCCTCCCGTTAGCCTATGTCAATCAATGGATCGCGAATCTCACGGGCCAGTCTCCTCGTATTCCGCTGGAAGGGGTGAAGATGGCCAAATATAAGATGCATTACGACTGCAGCAAGGCGATCAGGGAACTCGGCATTCCACAGACGCCGCCCGAAGTCGCGCTGGAGAAGGCGGTGAGGTGGTTCCGGGATCACGGCTATGTGTAACCACACGTGATGAGTGACGAGTGATGCGTGATCAGTTTCTGAAAACCTAGCGCGTAACCCACTGTCAAAGGATTCATCTTACTCGGTTATCTCCATCTCATCACCCGTCACCCATCACTGATCACCGGACCTATGGACCTTCCGATTCTATTCTTAAAGACCATTCTCTTTCGCCCCTACGTCTTCGTCTTTCTGGCCGCGTTCCTGTTTGCCGCGATCAGGCTGATCGGCTGGCCACGGACCTGGCGGTTCTGGCTGATTAGCTGGGCCACGGCCTTCGTCTGCGAATTTTCGTCCACGCGCAACGGCATTCCATTCGGGTGGTACCACTATAATGGCTCGACCGTGGGACAGGAGCTCTACTTCTCCAACATTCCGTTCATGGACTCGATCTCGTTCAGCTTTCTACTTTACGCCGCCTACTGCGTCGCGCTCTGTCTCGTACTCCCAATCAGGCCATCCCCTGCTTCCCCTCACCCAATGCTCAAACCGCTACATCTTGATGTGCATGCGCGAACGAGTTGGTCCGTATTCTTGCTGACTGCTTTCTTGTTTGCCTTCATCGACATGGTGATCGACCCGGTGGCCCTCCGTGGCGACCGCTGGTTCCTAGGGAAGATTTATGACTATCCCGACCCAGGCCTTCACTTCGGCGTGCCATTCGCCAACTATGCCGGGTGGGCTGTCGTCGGGCTTATCTCTCTCGCCATCTATTTTCCGCTCGAGCGCCGACTCCCCACACTCTCGTTGCCTCCGTCGGTCACGCCGCAACTGCTGTTAGGCGTCGGCCTTTATTATGGCGTCCTGGCTTTCAACCTCGGCGTGACGTTTTGGATCGGCGAATCGTTCATGGGGATGAGCGGACTGCTGATGCATCTTCCCGTCATCGCACTGCTGATGTTTCGCCTTGCGGGACCGCGCGGCAAGCGCGAGGAGCGCGGCTTGCGTGACGTGTGAGCCCTGTCTCTGCCTGTCGCGCTTTTCCCGCCAGTCTCGCACGTCTCGCTTGAGTCAGGCATCGTCGATTGCAGCAGAAGCGCTCGTGAATCATGCGGGCCAAGTAACCTGGTGGCAATCAGACAAAAGACTTTGTATAGTGAATGACCGTAGACATGCGAACGAAACTGATCGTCTTTATCATCGTGGCGGGCCTCGGGATATTCGGCGTCTTCGGGTGGCTGGGTTATCAATTGTTCACGACCGGCTTTAGCGCCAAGACCGAACCGCACGCCCTGGAGGTCTGGGCGGCGCGCCAAATCCGCCATCTGGCCATCCCGATTGAGATGCGAAACGCACAGAATCCCGTCCCGTTGAGCCCCGGCGTGATCAAAGAGTCGCTGGCTCACTTCGCCGACCACTGTGCGCAATGCCATGCGAACAACGGAAGCGGAGAGACACCCATCGGCAAGAACGTCAACCCCAGGGCGCTGGACCTCCGGTTACCCGACATCCAATCGATGTCGGACGGTGAGATCTTCTGGGTGATCCACAACGGTATCCGCTTCACCGCCATGCCGGCCTGGGGAGAGGGTGCCCCAGCGGAGGACAAGGACAGTTGGAAGCTGGTCCACTTTATTCGCCATCTCTCACAACTGACGCCGGAAGAACTCGACCAGATGAAGGCGCTCAATCCCACGGCGAAGAAAGACCTGGAAGAAGGAGCCGCCTTCGATCAGTTTCTGCAGGGAGACGATGCGGCGGCAGCACGAACCGATAGCGGCCATCATCACTAGCCCGGTCTGTCTGGTCTATCTGGTTTGTTTTGTTTATCTGGTTGATTTGGTTCATCTGGTTAGTCTCGTTCAACCAAAAAAACCAGACAGACCAGACAAACCAAACAGACCAAATGAACAAGACAAGCTGGCGAACTTTTTAGCATCCTGCTAATTTATCGATGACTGAAGGAGATAAGATCTACCATGTGGCTACGTTTGATTGTGACCCTCTCATGCCTCTTCATTTCGACGGCCAGCTTTGCCCACGGCACCGACCAACATGTGCTTGGCACAGTCACGGCCATTGACGCGACACATGTCGAAGTCAAAACACCCATGGGCGGGACGGTGGGCGTGCGGGTCAACAAACAGACCCGGTTCAAGGAAAAGAACAATCCGAAAGGAGCCAACGTGCCCGTGGTGGGCGATCGTGTCGTCATTAAGGCTACCAAGGGCGATAAAAAGAACGACAAACTGTTGCTCGCCACCGAAATTCATTTTTCCTCGGCCACGCGCGTACCGGTCCCCCTGCAGCCGGTTGCAGTGCCGTAGGGCGATCGATGCCGATGCTTCACGTCGCACGGAATCTCAACAACTCTTTTTTGAGCGGCGGAGTTCGCGCGGCGGCCATTCGAGTGCTGATCACGGGCATCGCGGTATTTTTAGCGGTCATGATTGTACCCGGCCTTGACGTCGACTCGCTCCCTGCCGGGCTCGCCGCCATCCTCGTGCTCACGTTTCTCAATGTATTGGTCCGGCCCATTCTCTTTGTGCTGACCCTTCCCTTGATCGTCCTCTCATTGGGGCTCTTTCTCATTGTGGTCAACGCGCTCCTGCTGAAGCTCACCGCATACTTGGTCACTGGGTTCTCGGTCATGGGATTCTGGCCTGCAGTCGGCGGCGCGGTCGTGATCAGTCTGGTCACCACGATCCTCAACGCATTGACCTCTGACCACCGCCCAAAGGAGCCGCGCACGTTCCCCCAACGCCCACCCAAGATTATCAATCCCGACGAATAGGAAAACCGTTATTTGGTTGGTTTGGTTTGTCTCGTTTGTTTGGTTGAACGAAACCCATCAGAAGAACCAAACCAACCAAATAAACAAAACAAACCAGACGAACCAGATGAACCATTCCTCATTGAATTGCTCATCCTGCGTTGTTACAATGCGCGCTCTTGATTAGCCTGACCCACGAATGACACCCACAGCTCCACAGAGCAAACCAATTCCCGAGACGCATCTCCAGCGAACTTTGACGTCCGTGCTCAACGACCTGCCGGTTGACGCGGCGCTCGCCGCCGTGTTCCACCGTGACCAAGGTCCGCTAACCGGCCATGTCGCACGAGGGTTCACCCCTCGCGATATTCAAGCCATCCTCCGGACACTGTCGGCTTCCGCCATCGCTCCAGCGCCTATCGCAAGCGATCCTGAGGGCGGGCGCACCATTCGCCTCCGCTTGATTACACCCGGCACAAAGTCGTTGCTTGGGGTGTCCCTCCTGCATCGGAACCGGACGTACGGCTTCCTCGTCATCGGGCGAAAAGAGAGCGCCACGTTCGCAAAAAAAGAAAAGAGTTTGATGGAGCAGGCCAGCGATGAGATCACCAAAGCGCTGGAGCGCGAAGGCCTGTTCGACATGAATGTCCTGCTCAGCCGGCCCTTTGTCGCGCACGAGCCGATCCCTCCGCCACCCTCTCCGGCGGAGATGTTTGCGGCCCCGGTGTCGCAGCTCACACCGGAACTCCAGGACAAGATTATGGCCGTCTTGACGGATGCCAACCAATATGTCGCCTACGATCGCATCTGGGCCTGCCGCTACGATCCCCTCGCAGGCAATGTCGAAGTCCTGGGAATGGCCGGCGATCTGAAAAGCGAACAAAAGGACGCAAAGAAAGATCTGAAGCCGGGGCACCGCCTCACGCTCGACAGCTCAGCCTCTGGATGGGCGGTCCGCCATCGTAAACCACGTGTGGATCATGATCTCGCCTCCACGCAGGGGAGGTTCCTCGATCACAAATATCTGTTCAGAGACCGGCTGCTCTCCTCGCTCGTCGTGCCGTTCTTCGTCCGGGGACAAGTGGGCGGAACCATCACCCTGGCCTCGAAAGAAGCCGGCCGCTACCAACAGACGGATGCACGTACCCTTGAGCCGACTATTGTGAAGATCGCAGACATTCTCCAGGCTCCGGCACCAGCGCCAACCAGCCAAGCCCCCGCCACTGGACCAGCCGGCGCCCCTGGGGAAGCAGTCGCCCAAGGTCCCTCGGAGCCCATCATCAGAAAACAAGAACGGCAGGCCGCGATCGGCGAGTTCAGCATGTTCCTGGCCACAGAAGTGCGTGAGCCGCTCGCCTCGATCCGCGCTCAATTGGAGGAAGTCACGGGCGAAGGCATCCTCGACTTCGACCCGCAGACGCGTGTCGAGAACGCGATGCGCGATTTGATCCGTATCGAAGCCATCCTGAACGAGATTTTGGACTTTGCGAAACCACTCGAGCTGACTCGTCGGCTCCTCCGCATCCCCGAAGTGATCGAAAGCGCGCTCACCGTGATCGCGACCGACCTCGAAGTCACCAGGATACAAGTGACCAAGGACTATGCGACGATGATCGCGCCTGTCCGCGGCGACGAAGCCAAGCTCCAGCAAGTCTTTCTCAGTATTTTCAAGAACGCAGGTGAGGCGATGAACCCCGGCGGGCATCTCCATATTCAGGTCACCCAGCATCGCGCGGGGCGCGGCGTGGAAGATCAGATTCTCATCAAGAACGACGGGGCTCCTATTCCGGCAGAAATCGTCGATAAAGTCTTTGAGCCGTTTTTCACCACGAAACGGGCCGGCACCGGTCTGGGTCTCGCCACGGTCAAGAAGATCGTCGAAGAACATGGCGGCTCGATTGCCATCGGCAGCGCGCCTGGCGAAGGGACCACCGTCACCATCCGCCTCCCCGGTCTCAACGCTGGGCCGTCCTATCGCGGACGCGGGCGCCGCCGTCCACCAGCACGCCGCCCGGCCTAATACCCCGTCTAATTGGTTTGTTTGGTTTGTCTTGTTTATTTGGTTGAACCAGACAGGCCGGACTTGTGCCACTCGTGTGAACCATCGAAGCCCTAGCCCGCATCGCTCCGTATCTTGGGCCAAAGCCGCCAGTTCCGATGGTTGTGTACGTTTCGTTGAGTAGCTCCGGAAGGCGAAAGCCTCACTCGGCTTCGGCATGAAGGATCGCTTGCAGACTGCAGGCGGAGACATGTAACAGGTAAACCCAGTCTCTCCGTTCCCGACAATATGACTGATGCCCGCTAATGTTCGCGCTATGCGGCGGTGCGCTTACGCGCCGTCCGACTTGAGCGAGTAGTTATGCGTTTTTGTGCCTCAACCAGACGACCAGATACAAACTTGTGAAGGACGCTCGCCATGAGTGTCTGGTATGGAACGCCCTCCTCAGCAGCCCGGGCCTGCAGCCCTTCGAGGTCCAGCGACGAGATTCGAATGTTGACCCGCTTGTTCTTGAGCAAAGTAGCCGCAGCCGATGCCCTGATCCGCGCAATTTCGCCTTTCTGATTCCGAACAGACTTCCACTCAGCCCGTTCGAAAGAAGCCAAAATCTCCTGTTCCAACAATTTTTCCTCGTTCATCTCACTTGTCTCCCGATAAGAGGTCGCGCGTCGCTTTGCGGCTCGGTATGATGCTTTTCAGGAAAATCTCGTTCTCGCTTTCGACGTAAGGAACAAGGTACGCGTAGTCTCGTATTTTGACCACAAGCATCTTTTGATGCCTGGGAGGAAATCACGGGGTCATTGCTTAACTTTACACCTCCCTCCCCTGAGACTCCACGTTCAAGGCTCGCCATCTTCGCGCGGAATACCCTGGCACCCTCTCCGACCTCACCATTCGTGGCAACTACTAGCAGACGATCCTTCGGGCGGGACCGATCGGACGGATTTCTTAACAGGGCTTGGGGAGAAGCTATTTCTCTAGCGCTGGACTAGTGCAAAGTCAAGCAATGACCCCGTGATTTTCATTTGCCGACAAGATGGCTCAGGACAACTGACGTTTGACATAAGGGGCGCGAGCCGCAACGCGGCGAAGCGTCCCAGTGAGCGATAGCGAATGACTTGAACACGTTATTAGGCATTAACTGACTACCTTACTTCGATAACTGTATCAGGTGTTTTTGCATTTTGGGGCGTGTTAATTCAGCATCCGATTTATCTAAACACATAAACTGAACTTCAGCTCTCGGGAAGTTGCCAAGAACATAAGGCGGCGAGGATTCGCTTGTATTTACAACCCGAATATTTTTATTTTGCTTAATGCAATATTGATTTGCTTCCTGAAACGCTTCTGCCTTTAATGTGCCTAAACCAGAAAATCCAGTAGCAGCCTGCCGAGAAACCATAAAAGTTTCTGGACCAATTGGCACAACGCCAGAATTTGAGGCACAACCGGTTACGATTAGTGGGTCTTCTCCTTCCCGAGTGGGTGATT
>JANYEF010000412.1 GCA_025363325.1 Nitrospira sp.
AAACGCGCGGTAGCAGAGGAGGGCCAAGATGCCATACTCCACCGCGTGCAAGACTTTGTCGCTCACGTCTTCGATTAAGAACGATGGCAGTTGCTCTTCCGGGTGCGACTGGGCCGACAAGTAGAAAATCACTCCGGCATACAGGGCCACCGGTGCCCAGTACCAGAACACCTGAGCCATCGCACCTTGCCGAGTTGCGTCACGCATTGATTTCTTCTCGCCCCATCCCCGACCCTATGCGATACTTATAACGAACAGATTGCGGAAAGACTATAGAGTCGCGCGAGACACGCGAGACTAGCGGGAAGGGCGAGAGATGCGAGAAACTCGGAGTCAGGGCTTGCGCGGCGCGCCTATCGTGCTAGACCTGCCCGACGCGCGCTTAGGAAGCTGGCGGACTGTTTCAGCCTCCTGCTTTTGCATCGATAGTATTCGACTATGAAAACTGCTCACATCTGTTTTCTCTGGCACATGCATCAGCCCTATTACACGGACCCGGTCGCGGGGTCTGCCAGTATGCCCTGGGTGCGGCTCCATGCCACCAAGGCCTACTACGATATGGCCTATGGGCTGGAGAAGTTTCCCTCGATCAAAGCCACATTCAACTTTACGCCCTCGCTCCTGCGGCAGCTGCAAGAAGTCGGATCAGGAACAGTGCGCGACCTCTTCCTGGAACATGCGCAGCGTCCGGCGGCGGACCTCCGTCCGGAAGAGAAAGCCTTTCTCGTCCGACATTTCTTCTCCGCCAATTGGGCCACGATGGTGCGCCCCTACCCACGCTATCATGAATTGCTCGTGAAGCGCGGGGCCGACTTCTATGGTCGCGACTTGGAGCGGGTTGCGCGGCAGTTCTCCACGCAGGATCTGCTGGACTTGCAGACATGGCACAACCTCGCCTGGTTCGGCTACGGCACCGTCAGTCGCTATCCGCGCCTGGCTGCGCTACGCGCGAAAAACCGGGGGTTCACGGAAGAAGACAAACAGGAAGTGTTAGCCCTCCAACTCGTCGCCGTGCGGGAGATCGTTCCGCTCTATCGACGATTGATGGAGCGGGAACAGATCGAACTCACGACGACCCCCTTCTTTCACCCGATCCTGCCGCTCATCATCGATACAGACTTCACTCGACGCGCCAGACCGGATCTCCCGCTCCCCTCGCGATTCCATGCGCCGGAAGATGCGGAGACGCAGCTGCAACGCGCTGTCGAGTTTCATACCGCCACATTCGGCCGGGCCCCCGTGGGCCTCTGGCCGTCGGAGGGCTCCGTCTGTCCGGAACTGATTCCGATGTTGCCCAAGGTTGGACTGCGCTGGCTGGCGACCGACGAAGGCATTCTCGCTCGCTCGTTCGACGCGGCCCAGCAACCGTGGCAACGCCACCGGGATCTGTATCAGCCCTACCGGGTCGGGACAGAGGGCCAAGACGTCACGATGCTGTTTCGCGATCGGGAGATCTCCGATGCCTTTGGGTTCGTCTACCACAAGACCACGCCTGATATGGCCGCCGAGGATGTCCTTCGTCGGCTGCGCCAGATCATTTACGACACGCCGCAAGACCAGGTCACCATCGCGATTGTGCTCGACGGGGAAAATCCATGGGAACATTACCACGAGGGGGGCGAACAGTTTCTCTCGCTCCTCTACAAAGCCTGCTCGACCGGCGCGCTCGATCACGACGGTATTCGCGCCACCACCGCGACGATCTCCGACGCGCTCGAAGCCGCGCCGGCCACTCGACGGGTCAGCCACCTCCACTCGGGCTCCTGGATCAATCAGGACTACAAGATCTGGATCGGCCATCAGGAAGATAATCGGGGATGGGACCTGATCAGCCATACGAGATCCCGTCTCGCCGAGATCTCTGCCACGCTCCCCCCGGATCGCGCGCAAGCCGCCTGGGACGAACTCTATGCCGCCGAAGGCAGCGATTGGTTCTGGTGGTATGGGGACGACTTTGATAGCGGCTACAACGACGAGTTCGATCGGCTTTTTCGGACCCACCTTCGGAATGTCTGGACGATCACGGGACTGACGCCACCGGAGCTGTTGAGTCAGCCGATCTGTAGTCCCCGCGGCATGCCGGAGGCAGACCTCGTGACTGCGCCTCTCGCCTTGCTAAACCCCTCCATCGATGGACTCGTGACCGACTTTTTCGAGTGGCGCGGAGCAGGCAGGATCACGACTCAGCCGCCGCTTGGCGCGATGTGGAAAGCCGAAGGGGTGCTGACTGATATCCAGTTTGGCTGGAGTCTTGACCAGTTGTATCTCCGGCTCGATCCGGACGAGCAATCGCAGCCACGGCAAGCAGGGCTGACGGTCGAGCTGCAGTTGCAGACGCCTGAGCACCTCTATCACTTGTCGTTTTCACTCGCGCCGTCAGGGCCAGACCAGTTTCTGCTCTCGCGGAAACTGGCCAGCGGATCCTGGCAGGAGATCGGCGCCTCCCCATCGATCTGTCATGGAAATATTGTCGAACTGGCTGTACCATTCAAGGACTTACAGCTCACACCTGGGCAGGAGCTCCGCATGACCATTCTGGTGATGGAATATCGCTTGGAAATCGCACGCTACCCGCACCATCATCCGGCCATATTGACAGTACCGGGGCCTGAATTCGAGGTCGGGTTGTGGCGAGTGTGATTGGCGCAAAGCGCGCGATGTGACGATTGACGATTTATTCATTGATTCATTGCTTGAGGCATTCGAAAATGAATCAATGGTCATATGGACCAATGTCTAAATTTTGAGGGGTGCCCATGCCTGATTTACGCCGTGATCCAATTGTCGGTCGGTGGGTGATTATTACGACGGAACGGAGAGGTCGGCCTCACGACTTCATTCCCGTGCAAGCCGCCCGACCGCTGGCCGCAGCTCTCTGCCCTTTTTGCCCAGGGCAAGAGCGACTAACGCCCAAAGAAATCATGGCCTACCGGCTGCCGCCGGTGGAGCCCAACGGCCCGAACTGGACCGTGCGTGTCGTGCCGAACAAGTTCCCCGCGCTCCAGGTCGAAGGCGACCTCGACCGCCAAGGCCTCGGCCTCTACGATCGAATG
>JANYEF010000514.1 GCA_025363325.1 Nitrospira sp.
CGACTGTCGACCGTGCGCTCGATGCCACCGAGTGGTGCGAGGGCTTGCCGACTAAGCAGCGATCGGACACTTCGGCTACTGGATCGATGCAGCCCTTTGGGTTTCTTGTGAGGATGGAGTCCTTTCTCATGGTGAAGTCGATGGGGATGGAAGGTGCTCCCGGCTCGTGCGTCTGGTTTCCGGCAGAGGTCACAAGACAGGCGAAGTTCGGACTCGGTTGCCCCGGGAGCCAAGGGCGTCGTGGACAGTGAGGAGGGCGGGGCAGTCGATTGTTGTGCCGGGATTTGATGGGGGAAGACGAGGATGACGGCGACGGCTATGAGTGCACCGAACGTGGTTTGACCTTGTGCCATGATCCTCGCGGGGACGCACAGTCCATGCCAGAGCGGTCTGATTGACAATGCAAAAAGCCGCATGCTGTTATAACGCGTAGCGCGTTATAACAGCGAGGCTTGCGAGACTTGCGCGAAAAGCGGGACGGGTGAGGCAGTCTGAAGGCTGAAGTGTTCGGAACTTCGAACCCAGAACTTCGAACTTCGTGTCGCGCCTGTCGCGCACGGCTTGCTCGTCTCGCATATAATTCACGGAGGTTGATGTCATGGATATGATGGGACGTGTGGGGCTGATCGAGATTCCGATCTTGATCGCGCCCGATCAAAAGGTCTGGATGGATCGCATGATTAAGGAAGGCAAGATCGCCATTCCTCCAGGCGGGACGCTGGAAAAAGGCTCGCTCTATTCGATGTTTGTCCGCATGCTCCTGCATACCGCCATGGAAGAGCAGAAGCGACAGGAGGTGTTAGACGCGGAGGACGAGGACGACGAATAGGGAAGCTGTTCAAAACAACCGCCAGCTTCGTTCTCGCTTCGCTCAAGGCTTCAACGTACTCAGAGTACGCCTCAGCCTTTTGCTCGCTGCGGCCTTGCTGGACGGCCGTTTTGAACAGCTTCCCAACAAGCGTTAGCGAATCTCGTGAAGCGCTGAATAGGATTTCGCAGGCTGGATCCGAGGATCACTTCTCAAGCGACGGCTATTCGCTGTATCTGAAACGAACCAAAACTGTATCAAACGAGATACGAACGACGCGGCTAGAGTTTCTTAAAAGCGGTCGTGGCGGCTTTGATCGTGTACTCGATATCGCGGGTTGAATGAGCGGTTGAAAGGAAGGCGGCTTCGAATTGAGAGGGAGCCAGGTACACCCCCTGTTCAAGCATCGTGTGAAAGAATTGCCCGTATCGCTTCGTGTCTGACAGCTTTGCAGTATTCCAATTCACCACCGGGCCTGACGTAAAGAAGGCCCCCAGTATCGAGCCGATTCTGGTTTGGGTGAGCGGCACACCTGCTTTTTTCGCGGCGTCTCCAATCCCTTTGGCCAGGGCTGCTGATTTATCTTCCAGCTTCTTGTAGACCCCACGGGCTTTGAGCTGCTTGAGCGTTTCAATGCCGGCGGACATGGCTAAAGGGTTTCCCGACAACGTCCCCGCCTGATAGACCGGCCCCAATGGCGCGATCAGATCCATGATCTCTTTCCGCCCTCCGTAGGCGCCGACCGGCAATCCTCCGCCGATGATTTTCCCGAGCACCGTCAGATCCGGAGTAATCCCGTAGAGCGTTTGGGCTCCTCCGTAGGCCACGCGAAAGCCGGAGATCACCTCGTCGAAAATCAGGAGGATGTCGTTTTCTTCGGTGAGACGACGGAGCGCCTGAAGGAAATCCGGCGCCGGCGGCACGACGCCCATGTTTGCTGCGATCGGTTCCAGAATAATGCAGGCCAACGTGTCCCGCTGTTCTTTGACAATCTGTTGCACCGCTTGGATGTCGTTGTACGGGACGGTCAAGGTGTGTTTTGCAAAGTCAGCCGGGACTCCAAGCGAATCCGGAATCCCCAATGTGGCCAGACCTGAACCGGCCTTCGCCAGCAAATAGTCGCTGTGACCGTGATAGCACCCTTCAAATTTCAGAATATTGTCTCGCTTCGTAAAGCCACGCGCGACACGAATCGCGCTCATGACCGCTTCGGTGCCGGAGCTGACGAGTCGGACCTTTTCCATCGATGGAAAGGCGTCGCGGATCATGCGGGCGAGAATGACTTCCAGCTCGGTCGGCGCGCCGTAACTGGTTCCGTTTGCGGCGGCCTTCTTGATGGTGCTGATGACCGATGGGGCGGCATGACCCAAAATCATCGGGCCCCATGACAGTACGTAGTCGATGTAGGTGTTCCCATCGACGTCGTAGAGGCGGGCGCCTTTGGCGCGCTTGATAAACCGGGGTTGGCCTCCGACGGAGCGAAAGGCCCGAACCGGACTATTGACACCCCCGGGAATCAACTGCTGTGCGTTGGCAAACAGTTTGGCGGAACGAGTGGTTTTCATAATGGGGGCGCACAGTACCATGCAGTCGAGCCTCGGTCAAGAACGAGGGTGCTCATGCGGTGTGATAAAGCGACTGGGGCCAAAAAGTGTCTAAAGAGATACGTTTCTCAGTACTTTTGGATACGGGGTGTTTCACCTCGAGACAGGGACTTTGCGTAATCCTTTGGAAATGTGCTGATTCATGCTACCAGCCGAATGCGGCTCGACTCTTGCCTAATTAGAAGGTAATATCCGCGATTCTAGACAGCGATTAAGGGATCGACGATGAAGATTGTTTGTTCGTGGTGCCGACAAGAAGGTAAAACCGAGCTGGTGGGCGAGAAGGCGCCTCTCGACGATGCTCGGGAAACGCATGGGATCTGTGTCGTTCATCGCCACGACGTCGAGGCCCGCTGGCAGGTATCGATTCACACCGCCTCAAAGTCTGGAGTCGCGACCGGATTGTCTTCTGCGCTCTTCCGGTGGACAGGCTTGCTGAACGTGACCAAGAAGATGCGCCCATAGGACAGGGGCCCCTTCTAGTCGAACTCCCGGGAGTTATCCTCCGATTTTCCCCATAAATATCTTGAGCAGCTGGTCGATCCCGCCGGCTTCAATCGTACCGCTCGGCGTCAATTTATCGATCACATCGGGCAGCAAGCTAGACAACTGAGCGCTTGCGGCATCGGGCGAGACGCCGGCT
>JANYEF010000556.1 GCA_025363325.1 Nitrospira sp.
GGCACGACAGGGCGGGGGATTGGCCCGTCCTATGCTGATAAGATGTCCCGGATCGGCATCCGAATCGTGGACCTGCTCAATCCGAAAGCGTTTCGAGCCAAGCTCGAAGAGAACTTGGTCGAGATCAATTGGTTTCTCGAGCAGCTGTACAAGCTGGAACGATTCGATGTCGATAAAGTGTTCCGGCAGTATATGGGCTATGCCGATCGGCTGAAGAGCCATATCGTCGATGCCACTATGCTCGTCAATAAGATGATCGAGGGAGGGAAGACCGTGTTGTTCGAAGGGGCGCAAGGGACACACTTGGATGTGGACTTTGGCACCTATCCCTACGTCACTTCCTCCAGCTCAACGGCCGGCGGCGCCTCAACGGGAACCGGCGTGGGACCGACGAAGATTGACGCGGTGCTCGGGGTCGCCAAAGCCTACACCACGCGTGTCGGCAGCGGGCCGTTTCCCACGGAGTTAACCGATGCGGTGGGAGGCGGGCTCCAAGCACGAGGAAAAGAATTCGGATCGACGACGGGACGTGCGCGCCGTTGCGGCTGGTTCGACGGCGTCGTTGTGCGATACGCCACCAAAGTGAACGGACTCACGTCACTGGCCGTCACCAAACTGGATGTGCTCGACGGCTGCAAGGAACTCAAGGTCTGTACCGGCTATCGGTATCAGGGGACGCTCTATCGAGACATGCCGGCCGATCTCCAAACGCTGACCGAATGTGAGCCGGTGTATAAGACGTTCAAGGGATGGTCCGGTTCCACCACCGGCGCGACCACGTATAAACAGCTTCCCGTGGAAGCCAAGCGCTATCTCCAGTATCTTGAGGACCTCTCCGAGTGTCCCATCGATATGATCTCAACCGGCTCGAAGCGCAGCGAAACCATTATTCTTCGCAACCCACTCAAGACCCGCCTTCGCGCGCGGTAAGCCATGAATTTTCTCTCTAGGCACAGGCCGATCGTCAGTGGTAGAATTCACATCTTCCATTCAGTGAGCCGGTAGCTCAGTTGGTAGAGCATCGCCCTTTTAAGGCGAGGGTCCTGGGTTCGAGGCCCAGCCGGCTCACCATTAACAATCAATTACTTCCGAGAGTTGCTGCTCTCGCAACACCACTCAAATCGCTTCTTGTACTAAATTTGTGCTAACTCGCTGCGGTTGAGGCTCATCCAAGACGTTCACTCCCTCTCTCAAACTCTCCGGCGAATGAAGCGTATAGTGTTGCGTCATCATGCTGGTTGGGCTGCTGCCGGTTTAGTTGCCATCCGCCTACGCTAATTCCGCCTGCCATTCGAACTTCATCGGACTACGATAGCCCAACGTCGAGTGCTGCTGGCTGGGATCATAAAAGCGCTCGATATAATCATAATCGAACACGTCGGCTTTGGCCTGGTCTCGCGTGCGGTACGTCTTGCTCGCCGTGGGTTCGGTCTTGAGCGAGGAGAAGACGCGCTCCATCGCAGCATTGTCCCAGACGTTGCCGGCTCGGCTCATGCTGCAGGTCACGCCGTGGTCGGCCAGGAGCCGCTGGAAGGGCTCACTGGTGTACTGGCTGCCCCGATCAGAGTGGTGCAACACGGCCTCGGGCTTGCCTCGTCGCCAAGTCGCCATCACGAGGGCATCGGTGACAAGTTGCATGGTCATCGTCGCATGCATGGACCAACCGACGACCCGTCGCGAGAAGAGATCCACCACCACCGCGACGTAGAGCCAGCCTTCTGCGGTCCAGAGGTCGGTGCAGTCGGCGACCCATATTGCGGTTGGCCAATGCGGCCGTGAATGTTCGGTCGAGTACATTCGGCGCGACGGCGTTCGTCGACCGTCCGCCAGTAGGTCGTGCCAGACAAGCCGAGCGCCGTAGGTTCGGTCGCTGGCGAGGAAGCTGGCTCGCACCCTGGCCAGCAGTTGTTCGTTGGCCCTCGCCCGTGCACTTGGCGACCGGGTCCGCCAGGCATAGAACCCTGCGCGCGAGACCCCGAGCGCCTCGCATAACCATCCCGCGGGCCACATCCCCCAGTGTGTCGCGATGAAGGCGAACGTCATAGCCCCTCCTTCGCGAAGTAGGCCGCGGTTTTTTTTAAGATGTCGCGCTCCGCCTTCAGTTTGAGAACTTCACGGCGGAGCCGTGCGAGTTCTGCCTGCTCGGGCTTCATCTGCCCCTGGCCCGGAAAGGCCTGCTGCGAATCGGCAGCACACTCCTGTA
>JANYEF010000569.1 GCA_025363325.1 Nitrospira sp.
ACGCCGGAAGGCGCGCGGGACTATTTGGTGCCGAGCCGAGTGAATCCCGGTCAGTTCTATGCGTTGCCGCAGTCACCGCAGCTCTTTAAACAGGTGCTCATGGTCAGCGGGGTCGATCGCTACTATCAGATCGCGCGCTGCTTCCGCGACGAGGATCTGCGCAACGACCGGCAGCCTGAATTTACGCAGATCGATCTCGAGATGTCCTTCGTCGATCGGCTGGATGTCATGAGCTTGATGGAACAGATGATCGTCACGGTGTTTCGTGACGCAGGCGGCGTTCAGTTGCCGACTCCATTTCCGCGCATGACCTATGCCGAGGCGATGGGCCGCTATGGGTCGGACAAGCCGGACCTGCGTTTTGACATGCCGCTGCATGACGTCACCGCCTTTGCGGCGGCGAGCGAGTTCAAGGTGTTCAAGGAGGCGGCGACCAAGGGCGGGATTGTGAAGGCGTTGATCGTCAAAGGGGGAGCAGCCACGCCGCGAAGCAGGATCGACGCGCTCGGTGAGATCGCCAAGAGTTTTGGTGCGAAGGGTCTCGCCTGGTTGAAGATCACCCCTGAGGGGCAGCTGGAGTCCGTGATTGCCAAGTTTCTGGATGCCAAGGCTTTCGCGGCGGCCCTTCCCGACGCCAAGCCGGGGGATTTAGTCCTCTTCGGTGCCGACAAGGCCGCCATTGTTCACGATGTGCTGGGCCGCATTAGGCTGTTGCTGGGTGAAGAATTGAAGCTGATCGATACCACTGCCTGGAAGCCCGTATGGGTCGTGGAGTTTCCTTTGCTGGACTATTCGCCGGAGGAGAAGCGGTACATTTTTATGCACAATCCGTTCGCCGCGCCGATGGATGAGGATGTGGCGTTCCTGGATTCAGAGCCGCTCAAAGCACGGGCGAAGGCCTACGATATGGTGCTGAACGGAAGCGAAATCGGTGGCGGCAGTATCCGGAACCATCGGAGCGATATCCAGCTGCGCATTCTCGACATGCTTGGCATCAACAAGGAGCACGCGCAGGCAAAGTTCGGTTTCTTGCTCGATGCGCTCGACTATGGCGCCCCTCCGCATGGCGGGATTGCCTTCGGCCTCGACCGGCTCATCATGTTATTGGGGGAGACGGACTCGATCCGTGACGTGATTGCATTCCCCAAAACGCAACGGGCACAATGTCCGCTGACCGATGCGCCGTCTGCCGTCAGTGCCGAGCAGTTAAAGGAATTGCGTATCAAGCTGGATGTGATCGAATGACCCAACCCTTTCGCCTGGATGCGGGACAAATCGAAGTTGTGGAAGACCGTATGGCTGAGGTATTTCGGACCAAGACCCCTGCCCAGCGTCTCGCGATTGGATTTGCTCTAAGACGATCAGCCGAGCGACTGCTCCGGGCCCACCTGACCTGTGCACATCCGGACTGGGACTCCCAGCGTGTTGCGAGAGAGGTGGCCGGGAGACTGTCGCATGGAGCTGCATGACCTGCTGGAACGGCTTGTGGCGGTACTCGAACGATTGCAGATTCCGTATCTCATAACCGGGTCTGTCGCAGCGATGGCCTATGGCGAACCGCGACTGACCAACGACATTGATGTTGTGGTCGATCTGGATGAAGCGCGCGTAGCCCCCTTTGCGGCGCAATTTCCCCATGACGAATATTATCTGAGCGACGAGGCGATCCGAGACGCGCTGGTTCGCAAGGGCCAATTCAATATCATTCATCCTGCATCGGGGCTCAAGATCGACGTCATGATTCAAAAGGGAACGCCGTTTGAACAGAGCCGGTTCAAGAGGGCACGGCTGATTCACCCCGCAGATTCGTACGAAGCGCGCTTTGCCGCTCCCGAAGATGTCATCCTCAAGAAGATGGAGTATTATCGCGAAGGGGGGTCTGAAAAGCACTTGCGCGATATTGCCGGCATCATGAAAATCAGTGCGGGTGAGATCGACGAACGCTACATCGGCGAGTGGGCCGATCGTCTTGGCCTCCGAGAGGTTTGGGACGCAATGCTCCAGCGCCTTCGCGGGGGAAGCTGAGGTTCGATATGGCAGGCAATACGTTTGGTCGAGTCTTCACCGTCACATCGTTCGGTGAGAGCCACGGGCCTGCGATTGGCTGCGTCGTGGATGGCTGTCCGCCCGGTCTGGCCCTCTCGGTCGATGACATTCAACAGGATCTCGATCGGCGCAAACCCGGCACCTCCCGCCACGTCACGCAACGGCAAGAATCCGATACCGTCGAAATCCTCTCCGGTGTGTTTGAAGGCAAAACCACCGGCACACCGATTGCGCTGCTCATTCGAAACGAAGACGCCCGCAGCAAGGATTACGGTAATTTGATCGATACCTTCCGTCCCGGCCACGCAGACTATACCTATTGGCAGAAATATGGCATTCGCGATCATCGGGGCGGCGGGCGCTCGTCTGCGCGCGAAACAGCTGTCCGAGTGGCGGCGGCGGCGATTGCGAGGAAATGGCTCAACGAAAAATACGGCGTCGTGATCCGAGGCTATCTCAGCCAACTCGGGCCGCATGAGGTGCCGTTCAAGAGTTGGGACGGCGTGGGTGGCAATCCGTTTTTCGTGGCTGATCCCGCCGCAGTGGCGAAGCTTGAATCGTTTATGGACGAGCTGCGCAAGGCCGGCGACTCTGTCGGTGCCAGGATCACGACGGTTGCCGAGCATGTGCCCGTTGGCTGGGGCGCACCGGTCTATGTCAAGCTGGATTCCGATTTGGCTGGCGCCATGATGAGCATCAATGCCGTGAAGGCCGTCGAGATCGGATCAGGTTTCAGTTCAGTCATGCAGCGTGGGTCAGAGCATGGCGACGAACTGACTCCGGATGGTTTTGTAACCAATCACGCAGGCGGAATTCTTGGTGGTATTTCCACGGGGCAGGATATCGTCGTCACGATCGGGATTAAGCCGACGTCGAGTATTCGTGTGGCCCGCCGGTCCATCGATAAGCAGGGCAATCCTGTGACCGTCGAGACGAATGGGCGACATGATCCCTGTGTTGGCATCAGAGCGACACCGATTGCCGAAGCCATGATGGCCCTCGTGCTCATGGACCATGCCTTGCTCCACCGCGCACAGAACGCCGATGTGAGAACGTCTACGCCGAAGATTTCTGGTTCTTCAAAGCAGGGCGCTTCCTCCGCGAATAAGAAATCAACCGCGAAGATCAATCCAGATCCTGCCGAAGCGTAGTCTCAGTGTGAAGCAAAGACGTTCAATTCCTTTCGTGTCTCCCGCTTCGTCTTTATGGAGTGGCGGGTCGGCCATGGCTGGGACTGTGTGGGCGGTGTCTCTGTCGTGCAAGCAACCAAATCGCAACAGGGCCTGCGCTGGGCACTGTGACGCCTCACGAGGAGCGTGGACGAATGATCGAAATCTATACGGATGGTGCTTGTAGCGGGAATCCTGGGCCTGGCGGTTGGGGCGCCTTGCTGCGTATCGGCGATGCCGAAACGGAAATGTGCGGCGGCGAGCCGGCCACGACGAACAACCGTATGGAACTGCTCGCCGTCATTGAGGCGTTGCAGCTGTTCAGGCTGCCGGTGGAAGCATGTGTCTACACCGATTCGCAGTATGTCCAAAAAGGCATCAGCGAATGGATCTATAGCTGGAAGAGACGTGGCTGGAAAACTTCCGGCAAACAGCCGGTGAAGAATGAGGATTTGTGGCGTCGCCTCGATGCCCTGGCAGTCGGTCACACGCTCGAATGGCGCTGGGTCAAGGGACATGCCGGTCACCCGGACAACGAACGTGTAGACGCATTGGCTCGCGCCGGCCTCGAACAGTCTCGCCGCGCCGGTAAGGCGGTCGGCGGTCCAGTCGAAGGGGCACGCTGATGGATGTGCAACAGATCGCGTGCGATACCGAATCCACGGGAGTAGATCATCATGCCGTCGATCGAGTGATCGAGGTTGGATGTATCCTGTTGGTTGGCCGGCAGGCGTTACGCGTTCATTCTTGACAGGGTACACGTTGACCCGCTAGCGTTTCTGTATGACTCACCCTCATCCAATCCTCGAGATCCAGCATGCGACGGTGTATCGGGGAGACTCCTGCGTCTTCTCGGACTTTTCCTTTGCGCTACAGGAGGGAGAACATGCGACGATTGTCGGCCCCAACGGGGCGGGCAAGTCGACCCTATTGAAGTTACTGGCGGGTGAAGTTCATCCGCTTCCGAATGACGAGACGCACATCCGGTTGTTCGGCGAAGAGCAGTGGAACGTCTGGGACGTCCGCAAGCGTTTAGGGATGGTGTCGCACGACCTTCAACATCAGTATATGGAACAGGTGATCGGGTTGAAAGTCGTGCTGTCAGGCTACTATGCGAGCATAGGAACATACGGTCACCAAGACTTTACCTATGCCCAG
>JANYEF010000012.1 GCA_025363325.1 Nitrospira sp.
GTAAAGAAGCGATAGCATGCATAGGCCAACACCACCGCACCACCGGACATAATGTCTGCCAGGAAACGATGGACGTTTAATGGATTCCACAGAGCCGAATGGAGCAAATGCCATCCGTTCCCCAAAAACCGCCCTTGCGCATCGACACCGGCCGGCGCCATCATGAAGGCCGACCAGGCGTTTGCCAAGAGCAGTAGTGCCGTCCCAAACAGGTTAGACAACAGGCCGATCGATGCATGAACCCACTTCGAAGCCGGCTCAGTCAGTCGGTTCCAGCTATAGTAATAGGTGATGAGCAGTAGCGATTCTCCGAGGAACACGAACGCGTAGACCGGCATAAAGGTTTTGAACGTCCCGCCCATGTACTTCATGAAGCTGGGATAGAAATAGAGGAATACCCCCAGCATGAGGCTCCCGACCACGGCCGTCACCGACAGGGCGAGCAGGGCGACTTTTGCCAAATCCCGCGCAAGGCCGTCATAGCGAAGTGCGAGTTCAGGCTTTCTGCTGCTGAGCCCAAGAAATTCCAGCAACACACAAAAAATCGGCAACGCGAGAACAAACCCTCCGAAGTAGGTGTGGAGTTGTGTGACGAACCACACGAGCAATCGGCTGTCGAACGACCCGATGCGCGAGTAGACAGTCTCCTGGGGAGAAGGAGCCGGCGGCCCCTCGGGGGTCCCAGGTGTCTTGAAATACAGATCGGTGGCATCCTCGGCAAAGGATTGGCTCTGAAAACCCCAGCCAATCCCCAAGGCCGCGAGAACAACCAACAGCAGAACAGAATACCCGATGACTCTATACGCCTTCTTCTTCATGCCATTCTCTTAGCAGGCTATCCTCGTCATTCGTGGAGCAATTCCTGAATCTGTTGATCTGATGATCTGATGAATTCCGAACATTCAACAGATCGACAGATCATCAAATCGACAGATATCTTCCGCCTCACGGGTATCGAGCATTCTGTTTAGATCTTCGAGCCGGAACCAGCCGGCATTGAGACCCCTACGGCCGTTGACTTGCCGAGAATTCCCATGACGAAGGGACATCGGAGTAAGGCGCTCGACATCGTGTGTCCCTGTTGTTCCTCTACATGCCGCCGAAACCCGAGATAGTAACAATACAGCGCCATCATGCCTGTCACGAATCCGCCACCGGCCATGGCATAGAAAGTGGAAATTCCAGGCTCTCTCAAGAGGAAAATCACACATCCCGCCGCCACCAGATAATACGTCGCGGCAAAGGCGAATCCAGGCCACCACCAATATTTGAGCAATTCGCTCGCCTTCGTCTGAAACAGCCCTTGGATCCATGACGCCTGTGGACGGAGCCCGCCTAAGTACGCACAGAGGGCAACCCCGCCCCCCAGTACCGACACAGCAGACAGCTGAACCAGGGCCGCGACCTGATTCGCCTCGACGAGGTGCCCCAGCGACGCACCCAGCGCACCGACGACCAGACCCACTGCGACCCAGGGGGCAAGGTCCATCGCATGATGGCCCACCATCGTGCGGAGGGCCGCCCCATCAGGAAACGTCGGAAAAGGACGGCCCATGAGGGCCACTTTCCGCACGTGACCAATCTCGAAGGCGTCGCGCGCGACAGACGTGCAGGAAATGATGATGGCCATCATGGCCGGCCCATCCGGATGTTTGAGATAGTCATACCCGACGAGCCAGAGCAGCGCCAAGACCAGCAAAGACAACTGGGCTCCATACACAAACCCAATCCAGCCGCCGAGCCATATCAGCAAACGGCGCCCATCCTCTTGGAGGATACTCCCCCACGCAGTGCCGCGACCGACACGATAGGCTAACAGCGCCGTCAGCAACGCGACAAGTCCGCTGACCATCAGCAACACAATCGGTTCCGACAGCGGCAACAGAAGCTTGGCCAAGCGATAGACAGCAAACGCCACCAACCCAGGCACAAACATGACGATCCGCTTTTTCTTGCGCACAGCGTCTTCTGTAACGGCCAGACTGAGGCTGGGCAATACTCGCAACGCCATTCGATGCAGCATTACAACTCCAGTGATGGGTGATGGGTGAAACGTGAACAGTAACAGGGAACACGCGATCCTCTTCGCTCATCACTCATCACCGATCACCCATCACTCTTCCGGGCAGCCATCCCGAAATAACGCGCCTTCACTTCTTCCATCAGCGCGACGGTAATGCGCGTCTCACCACGGTCGGCAGCGGTCCGCTCTAATTCGATCCGTGCCATGGCACGTACCGGCGCCGGCACCTTGTCCAATCGACGCTCCGCTTCAGGTTCCCACTCGATGCGTTCGCCGGTTCTTGGACGGAGCAACGTGTCGTAGGCGATTACCCGCTCTCCTCTCACCCGCACGTCTTGCTCCACCTCACCCCGCACGAGTGGGGCAAGGTACGGAGGCATGCGATCCAGCCGATGGATCGCATCATCGGTCCACATCACCCGATCGACTAACCCACTGGGTTGATCGGCAGGAACATCGACCCCAACTTTCAGGCCACAGCCGCGGCATTCCGTCCGAATGAACCACTGGGGCGTTCCATCGCCGCACGAACGTTCTTCTATCCCCTCGGTATGCATCCAGCGACCACAGCCACAGGTCAGCATGGTGAAGCCCAGTGATGCGTGATGCGTGATGCGTGATGCGCTTCGGAGCATGTGTTCATCCTGAATCCCCGCACAGAGTACCCATCACTCATCACAGATCACCCATCACTTATCCGATCTTCCCTGGATACAAGATATACAGCATCGTATAGGTGGTGGTTCCGGTCACAAACAGAATACAGTAGATGGCCATCGTAAAGCGGCCCAGTGCTCGGTGACGGTGCCCGCCGTCCGGCCAAATACGCTGGATCGTCATTTCCACGGCAAATACAATTGCGATAAGGGCGAGAAATCCGGCCCACACAATGAGCCGTCCCATTCGAAAACGATCTGCCGCCACCAGATAGAGCAAGTACACCGCCACCGGCAGACAGATGCCGCCAAAGATCATACCGATCTTCCCCCAGGTCGTCTGAAGGACGCGCTCGCTCAGTATCCGCCGCCCTTGCTCGATCAACTGGGCACGGAACCCCAGCACAATCATGTAGACCGCCATGACCAACCCAATGACTACAAGAATGATATGAATAATGAGGATAGGAATGAACACATTTTGGTAGAGTGCTTCAGATCCCCCGAACCCCTCTTTCCCTTCAAAAGCCAACACGCCTAATTGACGAAATAAATAGTAGCTCATGAAGAACGCCAACATGGCGATCATCCCGCCAAACATCATCCAATGATGGGCATCCGCCCGACGGTTCCGCGCCTGGATCCAGCCGATCACGAAGAGCCCTGTAAAGATCGTCGCCATGAGCTGACTCATGTCCGCCCCGACCGTGGCGTGGGTTCCAAAAAACCCCGGCTCTTTCAGCCATTCAAGCATGAGTCGCCTCGTTGTTCGCGCGGGACTCGCGAGACTTGCGAGAAAAGCGGGCCGGGTCGGAAGTTTCATCTTCGCGAGTCGCGCCTGTCGCGCAAGTCGTGCTTGTCTCGCTCACAATTCACGAGCTTTCACACCCTGCACGACCGCTGACGGTTCCAACTCAGTCACGGTTGGAAAGCCGGCTTCCCTCATCCACTGGATCGCATCTGTCGTCTTGTAGCAGCCGCCTCGTTCCGTATTCACCAGAATGTGGACCGCAAACGCGGTGGTCCAGGCCGGACCGGTTCCTGTCTCATTTAAGAATCGATCCTTGATGACCAACCGGCCGCCGGGCGCCAAATGGGTCCAGACCCGTTTCACCAATGCCGCATTCGTCGAAAAATCTTGATAGTGCAGGATGTCAGACATCAGTGCGACATCGTAGGGTCCGCCGAGTCTATCCTTGTTAAAATCGCCAGGAAGCAACGCGATCCTCGATTCCAAACCAGCCTCTTTCACCGTTCGTTCCGTCAGTCGGAGCGTCGCAGGTAAATCGAATACCGTGGCAGTCAGCTCTGGATAGGCCTGGCAGAAAGCAATCGCGTTCGTCCCAGCTCCGCCTCCCAAATCCAGGAATCGAACCGGCCCGCTCAGCTGCAGCCGCTTGGCAAATTCTGGCCCACTCTGCTGTCCAATCCGATGGAGTACCGCCAGCACGTTGCTGCCTAATTCAGGGTCGGTCTCGAAGACGTGCCGGTCGACCGCCCGCTGTCCCGTGCGAATCGTCTGCTCCAGTTTGCCCCAGTTGTCCCATTCTGCATCGTGAAGCAGAAGGAGGTGCCCGATATATTGGGCAGAGTGGCGGACCAGATGAGTGGATGCGGCCGTCGAATTCCCATAGGAATCTCCATCCTTCTCCAATAGTCGCATCGCGACAAGGGCATTCAACAGCAGCCCCAGCGTCTGCTCATGGACGCCGAGACGACCGGCCACGTCATGAAGGGTTTTCCGCTTCCCATCCAAGGCAGAAAATATATCCAGCCTGACGGCCGTAAGCAGAATTTTAGTCTCCCAGTAGTACCCCAGCTGGAAGATTTCTGCGAGCGAGAGTTCTCGTGACACACCACGCCCTCAAGAAAATAGCTTTGAAACTCAGTATCTTACCTAGATCGGAAACTGAAAGGCAAGACAGCTGACTCGGCGCGGCACGCGCACAAACACAAAGGGCAGCGGATTGCTCCGCTGCCCTTTGATTGCGAGTTACCCACCCCGCAATATGAAACGTTGCCTTACTTGATTTCGGCTTTGAGAGTGGCAGTCGCGCCCTCAGCCACATCAACCTCAAACTCTATTTTCTTACCCTTAGCGGCAAACGGATGCCAGGCCACAACTTTGTGCTTACCAGGTGGAACATCCTTGATCTCGAAGGAGCCATCTTCCTTCGCTACCGCGAAGTGCGGACTCGACACCGGGAGGAAGAAGCCCTGCATGAACTCATGCTGGTCGCACTGCAAGCGATAAAAACCATCCTTCTCTGCACCGCCACGGAACATCACCTGCTTATCGAGCTTGTCACCCTTCTTCGCCAAACCGATGTTGAAACCGGTGGCCGAGCTGGTGCCCTTCACAGTGAAGCTGTGGGGGTTGTGCAACACGCCTAGCACCGACTTTGGGTCATCGGCATCGGCATCATGATTTTCGACGTGGAAGTTCTTGGTGTTGACCACGATACCGCTGAAGGGGAGGAACTCGCAGAACTCTGCAACCACCTCAGTGCCCTGATACCCATCGACGAAGGCCTTGTCTTCGACATCGATCACCGCGACCACCGCGTTCTTGAGGCCGCCATCCTTACCGACTTCAATCTGCCTCAGAAATCGCTTGTCCCCATCCATTAAGTCCTTGTGTGGGTTCTTGGGACAGAACTTGGGATTGGGGAATTTCGAGAATAAAAATTCCTTCTGCTCGGACTTTCCCGCATAGGTCACCTTGCCGGCAATCGTTCCGCCTGCAAACGAGGTGAGAGGAGCGGCAATAAATGCCACCGCCGCTGCACCCAATACCACTGTTAACACACCCTGTCTCATGTGACTGCCTCCTTGTGATG
>JANYEF010000015.1 GCA_025363325.1 Nitrospira sp.
TTCTGGAGTTTTATGCGGCAGACTGGCGCAGGCTCGCTCCCCCAAGACGGTTGGGGCAGGAACCGGGTGAATTGAACCAGCGTCTCTATAGCCCTCGCGGGGTGACGGCCGTCATCGCCCCGTGGAATTTTCCGTTGGCAATTTCTACCGGCATGGTGTCGGCGGCGCTCGTGACCGGGAATCCCGTGATCTTCAAACCCTCCGAGCGCTCGCCAATGATGGGGCACTGGCTCACGGAGATTTTGCGGGAGGCCGGCGTGCCCGCTGATGCACTCTGTTGTCTGCCAGGTGGGCCCGAAATCGGACAGGCGTTGGTGCACCATCTCGAAATCTCGACCATCGCCTTTACCGGTTCGAAGGACGTGGGGCTCGGCATCCTGAAAGATGCAGGTACTGTTATACCGGGGCAACAGATGGTCAAGCGGGTGCTGGCTGAGATGGGAGGAAAAAACGCGATCATCGTAGATGAGACGGCAGATCTCGATGACGCGATCACCGGAGTGGTCGCATCGTTTAGCGGCTATGCGGGACAGAAGTGTTCCGCCTGCTCGCGGGCGATCGTACATGCTGCGATCTACGATAGTTTTCTGGAACGCCTCAAAGAGGCGGTACTGAGCCTGCGAGTCGGAAATCCTGAAGAGCCTGGCACGCAGGTCGGGCCGGTGATTGATCGGCGAGCGCAGGCGAAGATTCAGGAATACATCGAGATTGGAAAGAAAGAAGCCCGCCTGCTGGTGGAAGGGACTGTGACGGGACCAGGATGGTATGTCGGGCCGACGGTCTTTGCGGATGTGGCACCGACCGATCAAGTAGCCCAGGAGGAAATCTTTGGGCCGATCCTGGCGGTAATGAAGGCCGCTTCTTTTCAAGAAGCGCTGACCCAGGCGAATTCTACGGCCTATGCACTCACCGGCGGAGTCTATTCACGGAGCCCGGCCAATCTGGAACTGGCACGGCACGGGTTCGATGTCGGGAATCTCTATCTAAATCGTCCGATCACCGGTGCATTAGTCGGCCGTCAGCCGTTTGGAGGCCATCGACTCTCCGGAGTCGGAGCGAAAGCCGGAGGTGAAGAGTACTTGACGCAATTCGTGGTCACCCGTGTCGTCAGCGAGCAGACCCTCCGTCGAGGATTCGCGCCGCCCGAGTGAGGCCTTCGACGGCTTGATCTCGTACGATTCCAGTTCTTCCATGATATCCGTAACCACGCCCCGGTCCTCCAACGGCGAAAGCTCCTGCCGCTCGACATACTTGACCAAGCCCACGCCTTTCGCAAACCAGGCGGTCATCACATCGGTCCCGAGAACTGTTCTGTTCGTACCTGAGAGATGAATCTGCATGTACATGCGCGCTTCCACCTTCACGGCATCCTTAAACGTGCCGGCCGGCACGGTGACCGATTCCTGTCCCACCACCGTGGCATCGCCCTGCGCATCGGCCTTTTCGTTGGTGCCGTCCCGGTCCATATCGGTGTCAAAATCCAGCCCCTTGCGGTCGAATTGCGGGAAGGACGATGAGGCCTTCAGCGGGAAACGCACGATCTGATAGGGCACGAGCTGTTTTTCCAAGGGCGTGCCAGGTTCAGAACCGTAATAGACGATACCGACAATATCGCGACGGTAGAAACTATCGGATGGGCCATGGTTGCCTGGATTGGAATCGTGGAATACGGTGACCGTCATACCCTTGATGGTTTTCGTGCCGGTAACCGAGGACACATTGGTGAAAAATTTATGCTCAACTGTTTGAAGAGGCCCTTCTGTAATCTGACCACGATAGTGCCATTCATTTCCGGTCAGATCGGGAAAGTAATCGGTGGACTCAGCAATGATCCCGGCGTCTTCTGCTGCAAGAGACGTTGACCAGGTGCTACAGACGAACAGCAGAGCAGTGGCCATGATGAGGGCCCTTCGATATCCCGGCTTATTCAGCGACATGCGCAAGTTTCTCCACTGGTTGCAAGGTGAGATGACCGTACCATAGGAATCCTGGAGGCGGCAAGGGAAAGAGATCGGCTATGTCGCGCCTGCAGGCTTGCCTTCGCGCGATATCCGACCCATAATCAACCCGTCTATTTGGTCTATCTGGTCTGTCTGGTTTAACCAAATAAACGAGATAGACCAGAGAAACCAAACAAACCAGATGGGCCAGAGCAACCAGATGAACCAAAGACATGCGGTGCTTGTGACCGGTGCGTCCGGAGGGATTGGTCGTGCAATCAGTCTGGCCTTTGCGGCAGCTGGCTGGTCTGTCGGGGTACATTACCATCGAAACAAGGCAGCGGCCGAGGACACGCTCACGCACGTGGTGGCCGCCGGTGGAGCCGGGGCGCTCTACGAAGCCGATATCCGCGAGTCGCTTGCGGTGCAGCAGATGCTGGAAGCCTCCTGCCGCCAGGTACCTGTACCCTCGGTGTTCATCTGCAATGCCGGAATTGGAGGGAGACATCTCCTACTTCGACAAGATGAAGAAGAGTGGGCCCAAGTATTAATCACGAATCTGACGGGAACATTTCACTGTCTCCGCGCCATGGCCCCTCCCCTCCTCGCTCGCGGCGGCGGATCGATCATCGTGATTGGATCGCATGCCGGGTTCCATGGCGCCATTGGACAGGCCGCCTACGCGGCGTCAAAAGCTGGTCTCATCGGCCTGGTACACACCGCAGCCCAAGAGTGGGGAACCGGCAACGTCCGTGTCAATCTCCTCTTGCCTGGCTGGCAGATGACGGGGCTATCTGAAGGGGCCATGCCGACAGGCGATAATAGTTGGAACGGCCATGTCTTGGGCCGGCCACCGTCACGAGAGGAAATTGCCAAAACCGTCTTGCATCTGGCGCAACTCAACGATGTGTCGGGACAGGTGTGGAACTGTGATAGCCGGAATCTATAAAGAAATTGGTTCATTGAGCCAGTGGATCATTTCGCCATTGCCCGTTCAAATTTGTGTTGCCGTTTCTTGAAAATCATCCAATGCGGCAATCGTCAATAACACAATCCCTTCGAGGCTGCTTCATAACAGGGACCGACACCGGGGTCGGCAAGACGGTGGTCACGGCTGCGCTGGCTGTAGCCTTGCGCAAGCGTGGGTATGCAGTTGGGGTGATGAAGCCAATCGAAACAGGCGTGCCGCCATTCGCGGACGAAAGGTCTGACGCTGCACGACTCCGCGCAGCGTCAAGAAGCAGCGATGCGATTACCGAGGTCAGGCCCTATGCCTTTCGCCGGCCACTGGCTCCGCTGGATGCAGCCCGTCTTGAGAAGAAAACGGTCACGCTGCCGGCCATCATGCGAGCCTTCCGTACGCTTCAATCGCGGCATGAGGTTGTGTTGGTGGAAGGCGTTGGCGGCGTGTATGTGCCAATCACGTCGTCACTTAACGTCTCAGATCTAATCTATCGAATGAGGTTGCCCGCCATCGTGATCGGACGTGCCAGCCTCGGCGGAATCAATCACGCGTTGCTCACGCTCGAAGCCCTTCGCCAGAGAAACATATTCGTTCTCGCATTGGTCCTCAACCGTACTCTTCCTGCACAGACAGCGACAGCACGCGAACAGGAACGTTCCACCGTGCGTCTGCTTCGGCAACTCGCGGATGTGCCGGTAATCGGTCCACTCCCCTATCGTTCTATGCGCGAGGGGAGATTTCACGGTGAAGTTGCGAGACTGACGAGAACGGCCGCAATCACAACGTTGACGAGGCTGGTCCTGACATCTTGGCGAGGAACGCGTTCACGGCGTGGCTGATATCCGGGGCCTTGAGGATCGCTGAAATGATCGCCACCCCATTCGCACCAGTGCGCATCACCTCCCCTGCCTGATCGATCTGAATCCCACCGATGGCGAAAACGGGCAACGACGTGAGCGAGCGTATCGCACGTAATCCCTCAAGCCCGACTACCGGGTCATGGTCCTGTT
>JANYEF010000021.1 GCA_025363325.1 Nitrospira sp.
AATTCCTTCTGCTTCCCTTGCAGCTCCTGATTAAATGCCTGTGCGCGTTTTTGGTAGTCTTGGACCTTTGCGCGGAACTGGGTCTCTTTTTCTTTTTTTTCTGTGTCGCTTAACTTCGCGATTTGGTCTTTGAGCGTCTTCTCCGTGTTGCGCAACTCTTCTTCATCCGCAGATAACAACTTCTGTCTGGTGGAGACATATTCTTTGAGCCCGTCCAAGGCTTTTTTGCCCGCTTTTGATTTCTCTAAGACGGCTTGAGGATCGACGACACCCATTTTGAAGGCCTCGGCGGCCTGTGCAGCAGGAAGAGATGCGAGCAAGAACATGCCCGCGGCGACCAAGGGGAGGGTGATCCGCCCCAAGAGGGTTCCCGTTGTATGCATACTACGCGCTCCTTGTTAGTAAACAGTGTAACCGGTGCGAGAATAGCTGGGAGGCCGGTCTCTGTCAAGGGAAGCCCCGTGAGATATTCGAGATCAGCGGGACGGGTTGATCTGGTTCATCTGGTTTGTTTTGTTCATCTAGTTGGTCTTGTTCAACCAAACAAACGAGACAGACCAAATACACCAAATATCGGCCTTCTTCTGCTGGCGGACTTTTTCAGCATCCTGCTAGACGAAGTATCGGCTGGTGTCGAACTTGTATTCCGTGTTGTCGATCAAGCGGATAATGTTGTGGCGGAAATCCCCCGTCTCATCCTTCTCGGTCAGGTCTACCTCGCGCCCGTGATCGACCGAGTTTCCCTGCGGATCGGTGATGATTTTGACAAACGGCCGTTCGGCGTTCGACTTGTCGATAGCTGGCTTGAGCACGACCGCTAGTTCGCTCGTTTCCAGCATCACCAGGCTGCCGATGGGGATGATGCCGACACAGTTCACGAACAGCTTGAGTAGCACCGCGTCAAACGCCTTTCCAGACTTCGAGAGCATCATGTTCAACACTTTGGAGGGAGACATGGGCTCCCGACGATAGACACGGGAGGAGGTCATGGCATCGTAGCAGTCTGCGATCGTGAGGATGCGGCCGGTTAGTGACAATGTCCAGGGTACGGTAAGTTTCGGGTATCCGGAGAAGTCCAGGTTCATATGGTGTTCGAAGGATGCCGCCGCCATGCGGCCTGGCAGATTCGTGATGCCTCTCATTTTCGAAAGACTCAGCACTCCCTCCGTGGGGTGGTTGCGCATGGCCACCCAGTCTTCATCGGTAAACTCGCCCGGTTTGTTCAGGACCTCCATGGGAATGGTGGATTTGCCCATGTCATGGAACAGCGCCGCAAGGCCCAGGTCGGCCAGTTCCACTTTGGGGTAGCCGGCACGATTGGCCAGCGCCATGGACAGCAACGACACATTGACCGAATGGTTATGTGTGTACTGATCATGGCAACGAAGGGTCGTGAGACCGAGGACCGAGGCTTCATCGTCCATCATGAGATCGATGATGTTTTGGATTGCCCGTCTCGCCTGTTTAAAGCTGACCGTCCCTCCCTCACGGGCTGATTGCGTCAGTGTTCCGACTGATCCTCCCACTTTGGCATAGGCGTTCCTGGCGTTCGCTTTACGTTGCTTTGTTGGATCGGCGCTTTCGGTGTCGTCTGGTTTCGAGTTCCCTGCCGTTCCGGGTCCCGTGTCCCCCGTCGTTCCAGGCCTTTCTCGGATTTGCAGTTGCCGTTGTTCTTCTAGCGCAATGCCGGCGATCCCTCGTGCGGTAACTTCTTTTTGAAGGTCTTCGACGGTTTTGTTGTCGGGATCAAGGCTGACAAAGAGCGCGGCGAACTCACGCAGATCCTTCGACTCCACGGTCGACGAGAATGTTATCCCGCCGATCTTCAAGGCATTCAAGGCATCAATGATGCTGGTGGCCACGGCCATCTGCTGCGCGTTCACTTTCAAGTGACTGTCTCCGAGAAACAAGAAATCGTTTTGCAGGCGAAGTGTGACCGGTTGGTCGTGTGCCATGGTCTTGATCAAGGTCAGCATCGCATCGACGGGTTTATCCAGTGCCGCGTTGGTGCGATCATAGATGCGGGAGGTCTTAATCAAGACGTTCAACTGTGTGACCAGCTGAATTCCCAGCATGATCATCTGCTGGTCAAGGATGTCCCCGGCCGACGACCCGTGGGCGATTTTGTGAGTGAGGGACCTTTCGTGGGTCAGGATCGGCTGTGATTGCTCATCCGCGACTGGGGCCTCTTTGATCTTGATGTCGCTCACGGCAAAGGCTCCTTACTATGATGCAGCCTGCTTGAGATGCTGTTGTCGTTGGGCTTGAGCGAGCGCTGCAGTGCAGGCTTGCCTCACGGGGGCGCCACCTTTTTTCTGGCCCAGTTCGAGGGTGGTGAGGGCGGCAGGGGTGGGCAATTTCCCCAATGTCTCAGCGGCGAGGGTGGCGAGTTCCTCTTTTTTCTTCCGGTTGGTCCAGGACCGTTCCGTGATCAAACTTTCAAAGAACGGAATGACCTCATCGCGGCTGGTGGCTCGCATGGCGTGGAATATCGCGCGTTTTTCACCGAGGGTTCGATCCATGAATGTGTCTGCCGATACGAGGGGTGACCAGGCGGAGTAGGGAGCGTTATATTGACCAGTCATGAGCAGCTTGAGTGCCGCAAACCGGATCGACTCCTCGGTATCATTCAAGAACGCGATCAGTTTTATCCCGTTCCCGTTGGGGCGGAATATCCCGATCGCTCGTACGACTTCTTTCCGTACCTGGACGTCTGGATAGCGCACCAGTTTTTCAACGGCGTCTGCACATCGAGGATTGTTCCATTTGAGGAGGATGGCGAGAAGGTTCTTCACATAGCGGGGGCGGCGGTCGGACAAACCGCGAAGCACGTGATCCGGCTGATCCTTGGCGAGTGTCTCGAGTGCTTCAGACACGACCGCCTGATGGGCTGGCGCCTCCAGATTTGCCAAGAGGGTGCACAAGGCAGGCACGGCTGCCGGCGTCATTAACAGCAGAACCGCCGGCAATCCTTCCGTGGTTGCGTCGGGGAGTTTGTTCAAATGGGTCTCGATCATTTTCATGCGTTCAGGTCGACCAAGGCTGTCGAGTAGGGCCGCCAGTTGCTTCTTGTGATCATCGCTGAGATCCGGCCTGACCTCAGTGGTGACATGTAACAGTCCAAGTACGCTGTCTAACACGGTCCATTTGCCCTGGGACGTCAATGAGTCGAGGACGTTTCCCCAGAGGTCAAGCAACTTGGTCAGGATCGCAGGAGATTTTTCCGACGCCAGAATCGCGGTGAGCATATCCAACAGGTATGTCATGTTATCTCTGGCACTCTCAGTCTCGATTTCTTTCGCCAGTTCGGCAAACTCCTTGTCAGAGACCTCGTAGCCCACGTGACCAGACTTGAATCGGCTAGCTTGTCTGCTGGTTCCCCCTCCGGCTGGCGTCCCGCCATTGCCGGCTTCTGAGCCACCACCTCCCTCAAGCCCTGCGCCCTCTCCCTTCTTGACATGGGCCTGCTCCCGATCGAGAAGGTCCCGCAAGCTCGATTCCGATGCCGCCAGCATTCCGGCAGTAGGCAGCATAAAGACATCCCCAATCCCGGCAGTAGGCAGTGCAAAGACATCTCCACCAGTCGAGGCTTTGGCGATTTCTTCGGCGGTGACCAGGGTGATGGTAGAGAGGTTCTTGGACCATAATCGAGTCACAATGTCGTCATCATCTATTTCGGGATCGAGACTGCCCCACAGCGAATCAAGCAAGAACGAGAGGTCTTCAGCAGGAAGACCTTCGAGGAATGCGAGTTCCCGAATGCCATCTGCATAGAGCTTAAACGCGACGCTTTCATTACTCGAACCCTGCTCGGATCGGTAGACAACTTCCCCGTTGAAGTACAGCTCGGAGCGTTGGACAAGAAACGCCAATTTGGAGTAGGTGGCAAGGTGGGCCGTGAGTCCCTCGAACAACTGTTGGAAGAACTTCTGTGGCACAGGGTTCGCGGACCCGTACGTCCTGTTGGACTTCGCGGTCTTGTCCAAGAGTGTGAGGAGTCGCTTGACGGAGGCCAACTCTGGGTTGGCTGGCTCTTTTACGGGCGCAATCGGCCATGCGCCGCTTTCTGTCAACGCCTCGTCCATGATGAGTAGTCGTACCCTGGAGGTGCTGAATCGTCAAGAAAATAGCCGCTCTTAACCAGCCGCTCACTGAAGAATTGCCGAGGAATTCTTCCTTCTTTCCGCCATGGACAGTAAGGCATTGTGAACTCTCTGGTTAGGCCAGTAAAATCCGTTTCATAGTGACGATTGCATTGGGCCATATTGTGTGTTTTGGAGATAGCCTTACGGCAGGGTTTCAATCGCCCACTGCCGACAATCCTCAAGGCATTGAGACGCCGTATGGCGGTTCCTTCAAGAATTGACCGGGCCTTCCGTGCGCGTGTCTGTGAGTGGCATCTGCGGTGAACTGACTGGTGAAATGGCGATGCGGTTTCGGTCGGCTGTGCTGATACACCAACCGACGCATGTGGTGATTCTTGGTGGAACGAACGATCTTGGATGGAACGCCGCGCCGGCAGACATTATGCGTAACCTTCTCAAAATGTATGAACTGGCCGCAGCGACCGGGATTCAGCCGGTCCCGGTGACCGTTCCGTCGGTCAGAGTGGGTGACGATCTTCGTAGTGAGGAGGGGCGGCGATGGTTTGCAGAACATCTCAATCGGCGACGCCAGCTTAACGGGTTGATTCTCCGCTACGCTGAATCGAAACGGCTGGCAGCCTTCGATCTCTTCGCCGCCACGGTGGAGCCCGATACGCAACAACTTGCGGCCCTGTATTCCAACGACGGGCTGCATCTGACCACTGCCGGTTATCGACTGTTGTCCGAGTTGCTCTATGACCAAGTATTTGCCAAGGCGTTTCCAAGAGCCCAGGGATGAACCAATGATCTTCGATGTGACGGATCGAGACTTCGATCATGTAGTTGAACAATCGACGGTACCGGTCCTTGTGGAGTTCTGGAAACCAGGATGCGGGGGTTGTCGAGCGCTGATGCGTGAACTCGAAAAACTGGAGCCCGATGTAACTGGCAAGGTGCTGATTGTGAAAATGAACGTCGAGGAGAACTTCCAGATTCCAGCGGAGCTGGAGGTTCACGCATTGCCGGTGCTCGCCCTCTATCGCCAGGGAAGGTTCGAACGGTTTATCGGCGGGCTGGGAACCAGAGAGGAGATTCTCAAACAGCTGCGTCTGACTTGAAAAAAGTCGCTACAAGATCCGCCAGGTCCGCCCATCATTTTGGATCAGGCGATCTGCTTCGACCGGCCCCCATGTGCCTGCCTGATATTCAGGCAACCACCGCAACCCTTGCCGCTGCCATCCTTCAAGAATTTTGGTGATCCAAGTCCAGGAGGCTTCAACGGCGTCGCGCCGCATGAACCGGGAGGCATCGTCGGCCATCACGTCCAAGAGCAACCGCTCATAGGCTTCGGGCGATGGGCGACCGAAGACGTCGCTGTATTGAAAGTCCATTTCCACCGGGTGTGTCTGGGCGCGGGTTCCCGGTACGCGCGAGATGATACGGAGAGAGAGCCCTTCTTCAGGCTGGATGCGGAGCGCCAACACGTTCGGCGGTTGCGGCTGCTGCGCATTGGCGTTGAACAGGATGTGCGGGATGTCCTTGAATTGCACCGCGATCTCGCTGGCGCGATGGGGGAGCGCTTTCCCGGTACGTAGATAAAATGGCACGCCGGCCCAGCGCCAATTCTCCACGAAGCATTTGAGCGCGACATAAGTTTCAACCGTGGAGTCAGCATGGATCCCGTTTTCACGACGATACCCCGGTATGGGTGCGCCCTGGGCCGTGCCGGCACTGTATTGGGCACGGACGGTCACATGCTCGACATCC
Organism: Nitrospira sp.; assembly: GCA_025363325.1. Classification (GTDB taxonomy): domain Bacteria; phylum Nitrospirota; class Nitrospiria; order Nitrospirales; family Nitrospiraceae; genus Palsa-1315. Next base: position 5,853 of record JANYEF010000021.1, read on the forward strand.
TGATCGGTGATGGGCCTGAGGCAGCGGAGGACTTCCATCTTCGCGTTGCGCACCACATCCGGATCGAGCGAGTAGGGGGGCTCCATCGCGATCAAGCAGAGCAGCTGCAGCATATGGTTCTGCACCATGTCACGCAATGCCCCGGCTTCTTCGTAGTAACTGGCCCTGGTTCCGACGCCTTCTGCTTCGCTCACTGTGATCTGCACATGATCGATGTATTTGTGGTTCCAAATCGGCTCGAAGATGCTATTGGCGAACCGGACGACCATCAAATTCTGAACGGTTTCTTTCCCCAGATAATGATCGATGCGGAAGATCTGTGATTCGTCGAACACGCGTCCCGTCACGCGGTTGATGGCCTGGGCGGAGGCCAAATCGCGGCCGACCGGCTTTTCGACGATGATGCGGGCGTAAGGAGTATGCGCCCCCGGCTTCGTCGCCAATCCGGCTTGCTCAAGCCCCTCGCACACAGACGTAAACGAACTGGGAGGGATGCTCAAGTAGAAAATCCGGTTGCCGGGTAACTGGAGGTTCCGCTCAATGTCTTCTGCCCGGGATTTCAGACTGGCATAGGTGTTCGGGTCCTCATTCCCCCCCGACACGTAAAAGAGGCGTTGCGCGAAGTCTTTCCACTTGTCTTCTGCCAAAGCTTGCCGGGAATGTGTCACGACACCGTCCCGCACCGTCGCGCGGAATTCCTCGTCGGTCATCGACTTACGGCCTAGCCCGATCACCGCATAGGTTGGCGGAAGAAGTTCGTCGAGGAGCAAGTTGTAGAGAGCGGGAATCAGACGCCGACGCGCCAGATCGCCGGAACCTCCGAAGATGACCAGGGTACAGGGTTCGACCGGGGGAATCGTTTCCTGTGAGGGGCTGATATCGATGCGAGGGCTGTTGGGTGGCATAGGGCTCCGGGTTATCGGCGAACCGCATGGCCGCCGAAGGCATTTCGTAGTGCGGCCAGCATCTTTTCCGCAAAGGATTCGCTCTGTCGAGATCGGAATCGCGTGAACAAGGCAGTCGCAAGCGTGGGGACCGGTACGTCCTTCTCAATCGCGTCAGCGATCATCCAGCGACCCTCGCCGGAATCCTGCACATAGCCTTTCAACTGTTCCAGTCGTGGGTCCTCTTTCAAGGCGCCGGCCGCCAGTTCCAAGAGCCAGGAGCGGACGACGCTCCCGTGCATCCAGAGGTCTGCGATCTTGGCGAGGTTGAGCTTGTAATCGCTTTTCGCCATCAGCTCGAAGCCCTCCGCATATCCCTGCATCATGCTGTACTCGATGCCGTTATGGACCATTTTCACGTAATGCCCGGCGCCCACTCCACCGACGTGAGCCCAGCCCTGTTCCGGTGCTAGTGTGGTGAAAATCGGCGCGAGCTGCTTCACCGGCGCGTCGTCGCCACCGACCATCAGGCAGTAACCGATCTTCAATCCCCAGATGCCACCGCTGGTCCCAGCATCGACGTAGTGAAGTTGTTTTTTTTTGAGATCCCCAGCCCGGCGAACATCGTCGTGAAATCTGGTATTGCCGCCGTCGATTACCGTGTCGCCTGGATGGAGCAGTGCTGCGACGGCCTGAACGGTCTCTTCCGTCGGCGTGCCGGATGGAACCATGACCCAGACCGCGCGCGGGGCCTTGAGCTGGCCGACGAGGTCAGCTAACGAGGAGGCTCCAACGCATCCCACGCCTTCGGCCTGCTTGATCAGGTCCGCCGATCGATCATAGACCACCACCCGGTGCCGGTCGCGTTGTAACCGGGTGACCATATTCATTCCCATTTTCCCGAGCCCGATGAACCCGATTTCCATAGTGACTCCTTCTGGTACGGTCATGGCTGGACAAGATCGTGCGGATCATACTCCTCAAGAGGAGCCTGTCCTCAATTCAGACCCGCAAGGGATGACTGGCTGACGAGCCCCGTGCGATAGCAGTCTGATGATCGATCCCGAGCCCTGTCAGTCGATTCTGGCAGGATTCGGTACGTCCTTAAAGAGAGTATCGGCAAGGTCGTGGCCAAAGTTGAGCCGTTCCGGCAGAGTGGCAGCAGTCAGGAACCGCCCAGCCAGGTCACCCAGCGTCGCATCGCGTGAGGCGATGAACTTTGGCACGTCACTCGGCGCGGTCAGCCAGAAGCCCCGTAGCCGGAAGAACGCGCTGACGACTTCATCAAAAAATATCGAGAGTAGATACTGCGCGGTCGCCGGCTTATCAGCTAGATCTCGCGCCTTTCCCAGCCAATGGAAACACTCTGCCTTCATCCGAATCTGCTCATTGATGCTGACAGGGGGCGGCCCCTGTCGGAACCGTTGGTTGGCGCGTTCGAGGAGCTTGGCGCCGATGTTGTCGTGATCGAAGAGGATACGAGCTTTCCGCAAGAGAGATGGGAGGCGGGGCGAGTAGGGGAGGTCTTCCTCAAACTCTTGATGCCCGCGATACCGGATGTCGGCCAGACGATCGGAGACACGGACGATCTCGTGGCCGTCGGCCTGTCCTTTCACGAGCGCAATGAGATCAATGTCGCTGTGAGTTGTAATGGCGCGCCGAACGCTGGACCCCACCAGGATCACACTGACGAGATCGCCACCGCGGCGGCCACGGACGTGGCGTAAGGCCACAGTGACCAGCTCTTCGAATCCCGGTTCGTCGATCGGGTCCGGTTGTTCCGGCGGGTCCGGCATCGCCAGGAGTTCCGCCTTCAATTCTTCTGACGTGGGAAT
>JANYEF010000052.1 GCA_025363325.1 Nitrospira sp.
TTTATGTTCCGGTGGCCCATTGGGTCTGGGGCGGGGGCTGGTTGGGGCAGATGGGCGCGATAGATTTTGCCGGCGGTGCGGTGGTCCATATCACGTCCGGCGTGAGCTCGCTGGTGTGCGCCATTGTGATCGGCAAACGTAAGGGATGGGGCTCCGATCACATGCCTCCGCACAACCTCCCCTTCACAATGATGGGGACCGGCCTGCTGTGGTTCGGCTGGTTCGGGTTCAACGCGGGCAGTGCGTTGGGGGCGAATGGGGTGGCCGGGAGCGCGTTCTTGGCGACCCAGGCGGCCGCGGCGACTGGTGCGCTGGTCTGGATGGGGGTGGAGTGGATGCATCGTGGGAAGCCCACCGTGCTCGGTGTGGCGAGCGGCGTCATCGCCGGGCTGGCCGCTGTGACCCCGGCCTCCGGATATATCGGCCCATTCTCCGCGATCCTCATTGGCGCCGTAGCGGGGTTGCTGTGCTATTACGCGGTCTATTGGAAGGGGCGGATGAGCTATTACGATGACTCGCTCGATTCCGTGGGCATTCACGGGGTGAGCGGCGTGTTCGGCATCCTCGCGACGGGGTTGTTCGCGTCCAAGGCGATCAATGCTGCCGGGGCTGACGGGCTGTTCTTCGGAAATGCGGGGCTGTTGGGGACGCAGGCCATCATGGCGGGCGCGCTGACGCTGTTCTCCGTGGTGGGCACCTGGCTCATTCTGAAGCTGGTCGATGCAGTGGTCGGGTTGCGGGTCTCGTCGGAAGATGAACAAGTCGGATTGGACCTCAGCCAGCACAACGAGCAGGCCTATTCACATGAGTAAATGGACGTTGCCACAAGTAATCACACAATCAGCCGGCCATCCCAGCGATGATGTACGATCAGCGTTCGCGGGTGAGCCTGGCAGGGAGGTATCGACATGAAGATGATTCAAGCCATCATCAAGCCGTTCAAGTTGGAAGAGGTCAAGGATGCGTTGGTGGAAATGGGTGTGCATGGAATGACGGTCACGGAAGTCAAAGGACTCGGACGCCAGAAGGGGAATAAAGAAACCTACCGGGGCGCCGAGTACACGACCGACTTTGTGCCCAAGGTGAAGATCGAAGTGCTCGTCGAGGATAGCCTGATGCCGCGCGTGATCGAAGCCATTATGCTCAGCGCGAGGACCGGCAGCATCGGGGACGGGAAGATCTTCGTGTCGGATCTCAACTCCTTGGTGCGGGTTAGAACCGGCGAGACGGGGGGAAGCGCCCTGTGACGATGATGCCGGATGGCGAGTCGCCAGCGGGGCTCGTGCGCAGGGCGGAGATCGAGCCGGTCTCCGCCCTGGCTGGGCACCGACAGGCGTTCCGGCAGCGGTCGCAAACGAATATGAAGGTCAGTCGCCATGGATCAATGGTCTGGCGGTGTGCTTGCTTCTCATACCTGCGTCTTACGATGAATGGTTGACCACTGACCAATGACTTCTTGTTCCTGTCCTGTGCAATTTATTTGTCTTTCCTGTCTGCGCGTGACTCAGGATCAGCCCACCATTGATGTCGAGAACCGATTCGAGGTGGCGACGGATCTGGCAGAAATAGCCTGGTGCCCGAGCCTCAACCTGTCGGGAATCGACAGTCAGGCTGGACGAGCACTCATTACAATCGACTCAAGATCTACGAAAAGTTGATCAGTGGATTGGCGGCGCCGATGATGATCCTGCTGGTCTGGCTCCATGTGCTTGCGGCGGTCATCTGGATCGGCGGAACAATCTTCTTGTCGGTTGTGCTGGTGCCGGTGCTCAGGCGTGAACCGTTCGCGTCACAGAGATCGTTGCTCTTTCGGACCATCGCCCGGCGGTTCCGCGCGGTGGTGTGGGGCACGATCGCCGTCCTCTTGTTCACGGGCCCTCCGTTGCTGCATCTGCGGGGGATTCCGATCGTGGACCCATCGGGATGGCCGACGGTCCTAGTGGCTAAGCTGGGGCTCGTGACGCTCCTTCTTCTCTTGACCCTGACCCACGATCTCATCCTCGGGCCTCGCGTCGGGAGGATACTACGACTCCCCACCGAGAGCCGTACCAGGTTCGATCACGCCCTGGTTCTGTGGTCTCCCTGGATCGCTCGCTTTTCGCTTGTTCTGACGCTGGCCGTCTTGCTTGCCGCGGTCATGCTTGTGCGGAGCTAGGAGCCGGGTTCATCTGGTCTATTTGGTCTATCTGGTTTGTCTCGTTTGTTTGGTTGAACCAGATAAACCAGATGAACCGCCTTGCTCTGTCGCTTTACGCTACATCGGCAACCAGGTTCACTGTAGCAGGACTCCCCCACGTCCAACTTTCATCCATCAAACTTCACTTGAACCGCTTGATTTAATTGCAAGAATCTCCAGGGAGAAGGTTCGATGTCAGGGTCTCCTCTTTGCAGTTCCACGGTGCGAGAGTCACTGGATAGTCCGTGCAGTCCCCTGCACCGGCTGGGGCGTGCATGATGCGAGTCGTTCTTCTTTCTGCTGCGGTCGTTCTAATTCTGACAGGAGCGATTCCCACCGTGCGACCTCGGCTGGCGGAGTTTCGCCGCATTCTGCTAGGCTCGTGATCGAGAGGAACTAATCGCTATGCCAGTGAATAAAAAAATCTCCTTTTCGGTCGCGTATGTCTTGCTTGCCATCGGTGCGGTCATTCTTGTGCACGATTTCATCGTGGCCACGCAGAAGCTTGAAGAGCTTCCGTACAGCGAGTTCAGGACACTCGTGGCGGCCGGCAACGTGGTGGAAGTCACGGTCACCAATCAGAGATTGACGGGAAAACTGAAGGCGGAAGAAGGATCCAAAGAGCAGAAGTTGTTTACGACCGTTCGGGTTGAAGATCCCGATCTGGTCAAGGAGCTCCATGCACGGGGCGTCACGTTTACCGGTGTGATTGAGAGTACGTTCTTGAAGGACATCATCTCGTGGGTCGTTCCTGCGCTGATCTTTGGCGGCATCTGGTTCTTTCTGATTCGGCGCCTCGGTCAGGGCCAAAAAGGGTTCATGACGGTGGGACAGTCGAAGGCGAAGATCTATGCCGAGAAGGACACGAAGGTGACCTTCGCGGATGTGGCCGGCGTGGACGAGGCGAAGGACGAACTGCGCGAGGTGATCGAGTTTCTGAAGACGCCTGAAAAGTTCACGCGTCTCGGAGGAAAGATTCCGAAAGGCATCTTACTTGTCGGCCCGCCTGGAACCGGCAAGACGCTCCTGGCCCGCGCCGTGGCCGGAGAGGCCGGAGTCACCTTTTTCAGTATCAGCGGGTCCGAGTTTGTGGAAATGTTCGTGGGGGTCGGGGCCGCCCGCGTGCGGGACCTCTTCGAGCAGGCGAAGGTCAAAGCGCCCTGTATTATCTTCATCGATGAACTGGATGCGATCGGGAAAGCCCGCGGGGCGGGACCCATGGCGCATGAGGAGCGTGAGCAGACCTTGAACCAGTTGCTGGTCGAGATGGATGGTTTCGATCCCCGCATCGGCGTCATTCTAATGGCGGCGACCAATCGGCCTGAAATCCTGGATCCCGCACTGTTGCGGCCCGGTCGGTTCGATCGCCAGGTACTGGTCGATCGTGCGGACAAGATCGGGCGCCTGGCCATCTTGCG
>JANYEF010000061.1 GCA_025363325.1 Nitrospira sp.
CCGCCGCTTCAACCTGATCCCCGATGGACACAACGCGTGACGGATGGCGCACCTCGTGCGTCCACGACATCACCGAGACATGCACCAGTCCCTCGACGCCGGGCTCGAGTTCGATGAACGCCCCGTAGTCGGTCAGGCTCACGACGCGACCTCGAACGCGGGTACCGATCGCGTACTTACTGGCCACGCCAATCCAGGGATCGGCGCTCTTCTGTTTCAAGCCGAGTGAAATGCGCCCAGTCTCTCGATCGTACTTCAGGACGCTCACTTCCGCCTTGTCACCGATATTGAACATTTCCGACGGATGGCCGACACGGCCCCAGGACATGTCCGTGATGTGGAGTAGCCCGTCGATACCGCCGAGGTCGATAAATGCCCCATAATCCGTAATGTTCTTCACCACGCCTTGAATCAATTGTCCTTCCTTCAGCGTGGAGAGGGTCGTCTTCCGTTTCGAATCCCTCGTCTCTTCCAAGAGCACGCGCCTGGACACGACGACGTTGCCGCGCCGATGGTTGATCTTGATGATCTTGAGCGGGAACGTGCGCCCGACCAACCCGTCAAGATCCCGCACTGGGTGAAGGTCGATCTGCGAGCCAGGCAGAAACGCCTTTACGCCGATATCCACCATCATGCCGCCTTTGATCCGCGCCACGATCTTGCCGTCGATGCTTTTGCCGTCATTGAAGAGCTGCTCCAGCTCCTCCCAAATCTTCATCTTGTCGGCTTTTTCTTTAGAGAGAACCAGATTGCCGTCGTCGTCTTCACACTCCTCAATGTAGACTTTGAGCGGATCGCCCACTTTGAGGTTCTGGAGCTCCTCGGTGGAGAACTGATCGTTTGGGATCATGCCTTCGGACTTGTACCCGATGTCGACGACCACCTTGTCTTTGCTCACGGCAACGACGCGGCCCTCCGTAATGGTGCCCTCTTCGAGGTTTTTGAAGGTCTCCTCGTATAGGGCCGCTAAGGCCGCTCGGTCTAATTGCTGGTCACTCGATGGCGAAACCGTACTCATGGTGTGAATCCTACTCTTCCGACAGGAGTCGGGTGCTGATGTTTATACACCGACATTCACTCAGCGTTGCGAATGCCGGCACTGGACTGCTGGATTGGAGACTCCACGGCACCTAAGGAGGCGATGCGATCCATCACGGTGCGACTCACCTCCTGATAAAACTGCTTGGCCTCTTCATTTTCCCCACTCCGGGGAAACGTGAGGGGATCTCCATAGAACACGGTCACGGGACGAAAGCGCGGCCACATGGTTCCCGACGGCATCACGTCGTACGTGCCCTTGAGATAGGCCGGAACCACAGAACATCCGGTTTGCGCGACAATCACACCAATCCCGGGTTTGGGGGATTGTAACCGGCCATCCAGGCTGCGACTGCCCTCCGGAAAGATCACCACGACCTTTCCTTCCTTGATCAAATTGACCGCCTTACCAAATGCGTCACGGTCCAACCTTCCGGTCCGCAGAGGAATCCATCCCAACCATTGGCAGATCGCCCTGAGGCCTGGAACCGGAAAGAGATCGCTACGCCCCAAATACCAGGCCCGTCGCCGCATCCCGCAACCCAGGAGGGGAATATCCAGGTAACTGGCATGGTTCGCCGCAACGATGAACCCACCTGTCCGGGGAACCGCCCCAACGACTCGATAGTGAAAAAAGAACCAGCCGATGGTCCGGGCAAAAATCCACAGGATCCCATAGAGGACCAAACTCACAACCTGGCCGCAATCACAGCCATCATCTGGTCCACCACCTCCGCGACGGACAACGCCGAGGTGTCAATGAACCGGGCATCCTCAGCGGGAACCAGCGGAGCGATCGAACGGGAACGATCTCGTGTATCACGCCCCGCCAGGTCCGCTGTCGTCTCTTCAAGTGCCCTAGAATGTCCCGCCGCGACGAGTTCCCGATGCCGGCGCTGGGCCCTAACAGTCGGATCTGCTTCGAGAAAAAACTTCACGTCTGCCGCAGGGAACACGTTCGTCCCCATATCTCGCCCCTCAGCCACCACCGCTCTATCTTGTCCGATTTTTCGCTGGATGGGCAACAACCAGGCCCGAACCGCGTGAATTGCCGAGACCACCGATGCCGCAGCCGACACGGCAGGCGTTCGGAGCTCGCCGCTCACGTCCTTGCCATTGACCAACACCGTCGCGGCTCCATGTTGGAACTGCATCTGGAGCGAGAGGGTGGGCAACAGAGCGGCGACCGCCTCGGCATCCGTCGGATCCAGGCCAGACTCAATTGTGGCCCAGGCCGTCGCCCGATAGAGTGCTCCCGTGTCGAGATACAGATAGCCCAATCGAGAGGCCAACAACCGGGCCACTGTACTCTTGCCGACACCAGCTGGGCCATCGATCGCAACAATCAGCCGGCTCGCTTGCTTTTCCTCTGCAACAGATCCCACGTCGCGGCCCCGTATTATTATAGCCGTCACCGGCGTTCGCCCAATAATTCCAAGAGTGTGTGATGAAAGTCCGGGAATGATGTCTCAATACAGGCTGTCTCGTCAATGACTGTTGGTGCCAAAGCGGTCAAGCCTGCGATAGCCAATGACATCGCCACCCGGTGATCTCCATGGCTGCGGCCACGTGCAGCCTGCAATCGACCGTTATCTTCTGTTGTGCCAAGTCCTCGCACAACCATCCCGTCGGGCTTTTCTGTGATCTGCGCCCCCATCGCGCGCAACTCTGCCGTTACTGTCGCAATCCGATCGCTCTCTTTGACCCGCAATTCTTCGGCCCCGGAGATGATCGTATTACCCTCTGCCACTGCGGCCGCGACACAGAGGATGGGAAATTCATCGATTGTCTGTGGAATCAAGTCCGACCCGATCGCCACCCCGCGCAGCCTGGCAGACCTCACTCGAATATCGGCGATAGGCTCGCCTGCCTCTTCCCGCCGATTCAGCAATTGGATATCCGCACCCATGCTCGTCATCACGTCCAACAAGCCCGTCCTGGTAGGGTTGATCCCCACCTGTTGAATCGTCACATCAGAACCAGGAACAATTGTCGCGCCTACGATGAAGAACGCAGCGGCAGAAAAGTCACCAGGCACGACTAATTGAGGCACAGCGTTCCATCCAACCGTGGGCCGTCCATCAACCAGCAGGGTAGTCTCTTCCCGTCGAGTCCCAATACCGAAAAACCGGAACATCCGTTCCGTATGATCCCGCGAGAGACGCGGCTCGGTGATCCTGGTTGTCCCTTCGGCAAACAAGGCCGCAAGTAATACTGCCGACTTGATTTGCGCGCTCGCCACCGGCGAGGCGTAGGTGATCGCGCGGAGTCGGCTCCCCGTCACGGCTAGGGGCGCAAGTTCACCGCCCTTGCGTCCGGCAATGATCGCCCCCATTTCCCGCAGCGGCTTAACGATACGTCCCATAGGACGGCGACGAATCGATTCGTCGCCGGTCAGCACCGTAAAAAAGTCCTGTCCTGCCAGCAGGCCGGTTAGGAGACGAATACCCGTTCCTGAATTCCCGCAGTCAATCGGCCCGCCCGGCTCAGTCAAGCCCCAGAGCCCCTTGCCATGCACACGTAATTCCTCGACCGATTCATCGATGCGTACGCCGAGAGCCTGGAACGCGCGTATTGTATTGAGACAATCTTCACCGCGGCAATAGCGCGCAACCCTGCTGACCCCGTTCGCCAAGGCTGTCAAGATGATGGCGCGATGGGTGATAGACTTATCGCCGGGGACGGAAATCGTTCCCTGTAACGGTCGGCCTGGTGTAATAGTCAAAGATGCCATAGAAATGCTACGCGGACACCGATGGTTGAGTAGAGAGCTTCTCTCGTTCCTGCCTTGCTCGTTCGAGTTCCTTCTCGATGCCTGCGGCATCGCCCACACGAATGAGCTGCTTCAATTGGCTCAGCGAACGTTCGTAGGCCTCAATGAACATGACCACATTGTCGCGGTTCCAGAGGAAAATATCCCGCCACATTTCAGGTGAGCTGGCGGCAATCCTGGTCGTATCCCGCAACCCGCCACCCGAATGGCTTGCCAGATCGAGGGAGGGAATTTGTTGATCGCGAATCTCGGCCAGGGCATTGATCAAGGCAAAGGCTGCCACATGAGGTAAATGGCTCACCGCCCCAAGAATCTTGTCATGCAGATGGGCATCCATCGAAAGAACCACCGAGCCGGTTTCCTGCCACATCGCTCGGACCCGCTCAAGCGCCTGCGGATCCGTCGTGTTCGTCGGAGTGATAATGCAGCGCGCACCCATAAAGAGCTGATCCGACCCAGCCGCGACGCCTGTCTTTTCCTTGCCGGCAATGGGATGGGCCCCGACAAAATGGACACCGACTGGCATGGCTCGTTCAGCCTGTTCCACCAGCAGACCCTTCACGCTTCCGACATCGGTCACAA
>JANYEF010000086.1 GCA_025363325.1 Nitrospira sp.
GGGGTGATTTCCGGCTGGGAAAGGGGTATTCTGCGGCGGCAACGAACGACTCAGAGAGGTGAGGATGCCCGAACTCTGTCGTTTCTTCGGTATCATTATCCGGATGTATTTCAATGACCATGATCCGCCACACTTTCATGCGGTCTATGGAGAGGATGAAGTCTTGATCGAAATTGATACCTTGGTCGTGGTGCGGGGTGAATTGCCTCGCCGAGCGCTGGCTCTAGTGGTAGAATGGGCCGTGTTGCATCGGGACGAACTGCGGCGGGATTGGAAGTTGGCACGCAGTGGCCGCACGCCCGCACCCATCGCCCCGCTTGAGTAATACGAGGAGACTCGCCTGTGTCCTTGCTTCGGATTCGTGAAGTCCTGCCGGTGGAAGGCTTTCGTCTTCGGCTTACGCTGACTGATGAATCGATCGTTGAGCGTGATATCGCCGATTTGCTGACGGGCCCGATGTTCGAAACCATAGGCAAAGACTCTCTCGCTTTTCGACAGGTTAAAGTCGAATCAGGGACGGTCGTGTGGCCGAATGGGGCCGACCTCTGCCCCGATGTCCTGATTTGGGGTGGACCCCCGCCAAAGAGTTCCGCCGCTCCTCCTCAGTCCCTGACTCTGAAATCTCCCGCTCTCGTCCGCTGAGCCGCCCACGCGCAGAATACGAATAATCTTCGCCCACCATGGCAGCGCGCGCGTCTCTCTTGTTCATCGCACCAGATAAACCAGACAGACCAGCCCCCACGTCTCGTTCGTCTCGTTCATTTGCTTGGCTGATCGGAAAATCTCAGAAACCAGAAAACCAGATAAACAAAACAAACCAGATAGACCAGCTCCCATCCCTAAGAAAGAACAAGCAAGCGTGAGAGGATGGGATGGGCAGTCTGGTCAAAGGCGTGACGTGCACGGTCGAGCAATGAATTCAATGCACTCACGCAATCGCTTTAAGCAAGGCGAACGGCTCCAATAAGTCAATAGTCAACCCTGACCTCGAACTCCCCAAAAATAACGAGGTGGTCCATCATCGTCTTTCCGGCGACAACCGAGCCTATCGTCCTTCAATCTGAGGCTGCGGCCGTAGGGATTCGTGGGACTGGGGCTGTAGGGACTCCCGGCGCCGTAGGGGTTGTTGATCGAGTCCGGTGAGAACGGAGAGCCGAAACTGGTCTATCTCGTTTATCTGGTCTATTTGGTCTGTCTGGTTGGCCGAAACGAGAACGGGTATCTGGTTTGTTCGGTTTGTCTCGTTCAATGGGTTGGCTGATCGGAAAACCACAGAAATCAGAAAACCAGATGAACTAAACAAACCAGAGAAACCAGAGAGACGAGCGGGATTCGCGCTCAACTCGCCGAGATCTTCCGCGTGGACGGAGAGAGGTAGTGGCAGCAGCAGGAACAACAGGAGGACAACAACCCACATGGCGAGCCTCCGACTAGCGAAACAACCAGTGGACTCAGCCTACTCCTCGCCTGGAGATCAGCGCAAGCGGTCAGAAACGATTCCTGTGTGCATTCAAGATCCTAGCGCAACAGTTGATGAAAGGCATGGGCCGGGCTATGCCAATTCAAGATTTTCCGAGGCCGCGCATTGAGCACCCCTTGCACCCGCTTGATCTCGGTGCGCGACAGCTCAGTGAACCGCGTCCCTTTGGGGAAGAACTGGCGCAGCAAGCCGTTGGTGTTCTCGTTGGTGCCGCGCTCCCAGGGACAATGCGGATGCGCAAAGTAGACAGGCATCTTCGTGTGCTGGGTAAAGAGGTGGTGCTCCCGCATTTCGGGCCCTTGGTCGTACGTCAGGGAGCGACGGAGCTGAGCCGGCAGCGTCCGCAGTTCGCGCGCGAAGGCCTGCCGCACCGTGGCCGCGTCTTTGGCCTTCAGCGGTACCAGCAGCGGAAACCGCGTGGTTCGCTCGACCAACGTACCGAGCGCCGATGCCTTCGCATGGCCCACCAGCAAGTCCCCCTCCCAATGCCCCGGCACCATGCGATCTGCCACTTCGGGTGGCCGTTCGTCGATGCTGACCAAGTCCTGAATCGGCCGAGACGACAGCCGCACCTTGCGGGACCGACGAAACCGATGTCGGCGGCGCAGATACCGAGCCAGCTCCCGCTTGAACGTGCCAGGCGGCAACGCATAGAGATACGTGTAGATCGCCTCATGCGAGATCCGCATCGCCGGGTCGTGAGGATACCGCTCGGCAACCTGCGTGCAATCTGTTCGGGTGACCAGCGCTGGGCGAGCAGGCGGAAGACGGCGGTGCGCAAGCGGGGCCGGACCGCGAGCGTCCGAGGCTTGCGTGGCTGGTGGACCCAGCGCTGGGCGCGTTGGTGTGCGGGCACGGCGCGATAGGTGACGGGCGAAGCCTGGTGGCGAGTGAGTTCACGGGACAGGGTGCTCGGGGCTCGGCTCAGCGCCTGCCCGATGGCTCGGAGACTCGCCCCAGCGGCCAACATGCGACTCAACTCCTCGCGCTCTACCAAACTTAAGCGGTGATACTGGGCCATGTGCAACTCCTTGGTTCCTGGTTCGACCAGGATACCGGTGTTGCACTAGGACCTTGAACCCAGACTGACACCCTTATTTCTTCGGCACATTGGCTTGGCTATTGGTAGATATCAACTGTCTGACCAGGCTGCTGATTTCCACAGAATGACTCTTAACCTCGAAAAATGTTCGAGCTGCACCAAGTTCCCGTTGAGCTGTCTTGGAGAGCCGTGATTTCGGAAAGTTACATATCCACTTAACAGAACGTTGGTGCGGAAGATTTTCAATCTGCTGATTTGAGTATGTGTATTGCCCCGCAACTCTACCGACGAAAATCCGACCTTCATTAAGGGAGGGGTAAACAACTAGATCTCCAATATCAATCTCGTGGGTAAAACGAAAGAATTTACCGCCAATACCCCTGATCCCGATAGCTGTCTCACCTGGTCGTAGTCTTCGATAAGCCGCATAAAAGCTCTGACGATCAGGGGGAATCTTTCTCAGATCTCCCATTTCGGGATCAGATAGGCCGACAAACCCTCGCTCTAAAAACTGCAAATGAGCAATGCCACCAATTCCGGCTCGAATGCCCCACATTCTTTCTATCCGTTGTGCAGACTGTTTAAGTTTCATTCCCTATCACTTACCTTACGGTGAATAAGAATCACCTGCATGGCGAGCCTGCGACAAGCTATGCAGCACGGAACGGCAGGTTACTTCCCGCCTGGAGTGATCTGCCCCAATCTAAGCCAGTTCGGTTAGCCGACAAACTGACCGGTGTGACCGTGCGCGTTTCTGGTGCCGGTGGCCGATATCCCAGCGCACGAAGCGGGCGGGCGTATTGTAGTGGCATCGCCAGCGTTCGAAAAGGACTTGGGCTTCGTGCAGCGTATAGAAGAGTTCCTCGTTCAGCAACTCATCCCGCAACTTCCCGTTGAAGCACTCGCCATACCCGTTATACCGCATACCACTCAGCTCGATGAAACGATACTAAGATGCTACTCAAAGTCTGTAGACTCAAAGGCGGCAAGACTGGGAAGCTGTTCTCCGATTCAAGCGTTTGGAGCACCAAGAGCATATGGGAGAGAAGCAGCAAAGAAAGCCGAGTCGAAAGATAACGCAAATACTTGCGGGCAATCTTCGTGGTTTCAGAAGGGCGAAGAATCTCTCCCAGGAAGAGTTAGCCGACCTGTGCAACGTTCACCGGACCTATCTCGGCTCGATCGAACGAGGTGAGCGTAATGCTACCCTTAGCACGTTAGAAACGTTGTCTGCTGCTCTTGGTGTGAGTGTCCCACAGCTTCTCACCAAGAGGGCGGTCAAGGATGACAGCTCAAACCAATGATCTTCTCCGCTATTTCAAGGCTATCCGCCGGAGCGGTCTTTCTATCTATGACTCGATCGAGATTGGCGACTCGAATCTTTGGATCCCAACACCTGAACTGGAGGCCCTTCTCAATAGTCGGTTACCCGGTAAATCTCTTGCTAACTTGCCGCTAAGGACGCGTTCAAAGGTCCTGAAACAACATGTCTGTGTTGCTCTTGGCTATCCCGTTCCATCGTCCTTCCAAAAGACCAAACCTCGATTCCCCGGGCAATGTTTTGATACCTATATTCAGAAATCCAATAACCTCCAGATCTGGAATGAAGATCTGGCCCCGACACGGCGTTATGTAATTATACGGCTGAACGATGATGATGTGATCATGAAAGTCAAAGTAGTAACCGGAAAAGTTCTCTCTTCTCTCGATAAAACTGGAACATTGACGCAGAAATATCAGGCACGCTTGATTCCTGGCCAATTATCCACTGAACTGATTTCTCCGATCGATACGAAGCGTCTTGTGCCCTTTGTCTCTTCCGGGACTGGCCCGAAATCAAGAGTCAGTCCGACTTCACAACCATCATTGCGCCAATTGTTGCCTATCGGAGAAATTGTTGAGCGCCTTCGCGGCCTTATCGGTAAGTATTTCCCTGACTCAGGCCATGACCAGGAACGCAATCGTGGTGCCTCCCTCCACAAATTAGTTTGCCGACAGCTCGGATATACCGACTATCGAGATGGCGGGCAATTTCCGGATGTCACGCATCAACTTCTTGAAGTGAAGCTCCAGACGTCACCGACGATCGATCTGGGCTTGGTATTGCCCAATAGCATCGACCCTCTCAATGTGTCTATGATCAGCGGTAAACAGATTCGGCACTGCGATGTGCGCTACGCCCTCTTTTACGGGGAGACCGACGGGAAGAAAGTTACGCTGACACATTTGTTCGTTACTACAGGCGAGAAGTTCTTTACTCGGTTTCCCCAGTTTGGGGGGAAGGTTCTTAATAAGAAACTTCAGATTCCTCTACCTGCGGACTTCTTCGGCGACTAAGCCGAAAACCTCCCACACGCTGCGGTCGAGGTCACGGTAGAGCTCATCAGCTATTTCAGATGGCGTGTGCATGTAGATATCTTTGGCTTTGGCAATTATGACTCTCGCAGCTAAGGTATCAGGATCGGGGAGAGGAAACTTCTCGACATACTGGGTCATGAACCGCCGCCGCCCAGCATAGAGCTTGTTGTGGAAACAGTAGTCGTAAAATTGTTCAATGAATGTAGAGTTACCGATAGCACATGCGAGCCATAGCAGATCTTTATCGGAACCCTTTTCGCAAATTAGCCAGTAGCAATCCCCATTCACGACGGATCGCTTGTGGTCAATCCAGAACGTGGGTTTTTCCGCAATGTCTCGGAAAATGAGCTTGGGGACATCCCATGCTGCTGGGTCCTGTGGCACCCAAATTTCATACCAGTCACGCCCGGCCTCAATGACGTACTTCCGGTTCTGAAGAATTTTACGATTGCGCTCTAGGTATGCTTCGCTCCGCGGATATCTGGAGATATCTATGACACGGCGACCTTCTTGCGTGAGCTCATGGGGATAGAGAATTTGTTTTGGTTGTTTGGACGTCAGTGGCTTGAAGCGACGGG
>JANYEF010000104.1 GCA_025363325.1 Nitrospira sp.
GACCGAATCCGGCGAAGCCTGGACCTTCATGCGATCCCAAGATGGGAAGTGGGTGCTCTCGGCTATCCAACAATGAGAGGGGATGGAGCCTGATGATCTTCTGTGCTCGTGCAACGCGCCCGGGTTCGTCTGTCTGGTTGCCTGGTCTTTCTGGTCCGTCTGGTTCTTCTGGATGAATTTCCGGTCCGACCAACCAGATAGACGAGATAGACCAGATGAACCAGCCCCTGTCCCAAATGGGATAACGAGCAAGCGTGGGAGGATGGGATGGACAGTCTGGTCAAAAGCGTGACGTGCAAAGTCAGGCAATGAACTCAATGCACTGACACAATCGCTTCAAGCAAGGCGACCGGGTCAAATAAGTCAATAGTCATGTCTGACTCCGAATCTCCTTCCCTCCTCGGTTTGAACTGTTGCAAATTTTGCAACAGTTGCCTCCGCGCGCAATGGAAGATCAATCAGCCCCCATCCCTGAAGAGATAACGAGCGAGCTTGGAGGGAGCATTACAGAAACGTGGTCGCTTGATGCGTGCAGTCAAGGGCAGCCTCGACCGCTCCCCTAAAGAGAGGTAGAGAGAATCAGAATGTGCTCGTTCGACGGCCGCAGTCAAATGCTCCTCACGCCCTTGCGCGGTTTCTTCAACGATCAATTCGCTGAAGTTCATCGCCTTTGATACCGCCAACGATTCGCAACGACCTTTAGCTGCTCGTCAGACATTGGGAGACCCTGCCAGCCTTTATCGAAGTCGATGTCGTTTGACTTGGGGAGCTGCTCGGGCAAGAGGTCCCTGATCATGATCCGGGAGGGCAACATTGCTGCCTGACCCACAAAGATCGCCTCTTGGCGGCGAAGACCTGAAAGCATCTTTGTCAGACCCACCATTGAATCGGGCAGAATCGCTTTCACGTGTTCTCGGTCAGCATCGTTAGTCACCCGCAATACGATCCATGAATTGCACTGTGAAAGAACCGTTGCCTCAACCTCGCTCGGCCTTTGAGATACAAGAAGCAGCCCTACGCCATACTTTCTGCCTTCCTTTGCGATCCGCCGTATTGCCTCCTGTGCGGCTTCGTATTGAGCCTCGCCACTGTTGGGCACGTAGCGGTGCGCTTCTTCGCATACGAGGAGAACAGGGTCGCTTGCCCGTTCGTCTGTAGTTTGCCAAACCTTCAGATTGAATAGCGTGCGCGCAATTACAGCACTGGACACACCTGCGACTTCATTGGGCACACCGGACAAGTCAATTACGCGAGGCTGAGGTCCGTCTCCCATCAGTTGCGCAACGATTGCAGGGAACGGGTCCTGCGCTTCGCCACCCCACTCCGTCATGAGAAACCTGAGATGAGCATCTGATTTAAGAACATCGAGCTTCTGAAGAATTGAGTTGTGCGAGTCCTGCTTGCTGGCCTGAGTTGGCTTGTCGGCCTCGATTTTCGATCGAAGGGTCGCGAGCTTGTATGGGACAGGTGAGTCAACCGTGATCGCACCTACCTCTAGTCCTAGACATTTTGCACCCTCGTTCCGAGCATCAATCAGGGCGCTCTTGACGATGTTTGCTTGCGATGTTGCGACGAACTCCGTCTTTCCAATCAGAAGCGCGACTGTTTCCTGAAAATTCAGGAACCAGTATGGAAGCACCAACGTCCCATCGTCCGTCGATAATCTGGAATGCGCTGTGAAAGCGACGCCATATTCGTTATGCGGATCGAGGATAACGATCCGTGGTTTCCAGTTCGTATAACCTAACTCCGCGCCCCTCTCAAGAATGCTATGAATAATCGCCGCCACTGCACCAGACTTTCCAGCCCCGGTTGAACCAAGCACCGCTGTGTGCTTGCCGAGCAGTTCGTTCATTTCCGCATAGCATGGCGCTCCACCAGAGCCGACATGTTCGCCGAGGCGGATGACCGTGCCCTTCGTGTTCCCGTAGATAGAGCGCAACTCAGACTTGGGCGTGAGGTAGACAGTCTGCTGGGGCAGGGGATAGGTTGCCACGCCCCGCTCAAACTGAAGCTGGGCCATGCCCGCATCATCAAGTGTCCATTCACCCTCACCGAACAGATCAGCTTCGACAATCCTCTCATCCGCCGACGCTTGAGCTGCCAAGCCGCGCTCGGCTTCGTACTCCGCCTTCATCCGGAGTCGGCCCACGAGCGCGTATATCAAGCGACGCCCAAAATGGATGCGAACAATGGAACCGAACTGACCGATCGGATACGTTTCGCCGGCATAGACGCGAGAGAGCTCTGTAAGACCGGGGTCCAACTCGGCAATGACATGAGAGCCATCCACCTCGATTATCTTGCCGATGGCAAGGTTCGCAATTGGGTCGCCCAGCATACGGTTCTCAGTGTTCATCTCTCACCCCCAAGCAGCCGAGTGATATTCTCGAACTTCCACCAGAGGAGGTCAGTCGTCGCAATGTCTGACTGAATGCCGTGGAAGAACCCCCTATTGGCGAAAATAAGCACTTGGTCGCGGATGCTGGTATCTTCGTACCAAGTCTTTAACTGACCAACGGGTTCGCTCTCGTACGTAAATATGGCGATAGTCAAATTGCCTGACGACTCCCGCAGCGCGCGATCCAACTCAATGTTGATGTGCGCGTCCCCAAAGCTGTACCCGCAGATAACAAGCACACGCTGTGAACCCTGCTTCGGACGAAGTACACCTCGCGCACGGTCCACCAGTTGCGCGTAAGGGTCAAGCTGTGTTTCTCGATATTTCGTAGAGGCGGGCCAGATGAGGATTCTTC
>JANYEF010000108.1 GCA_025363325.1 Nitrospira sp.
TCGAATCCGCAAATTGCGATGGGGCAGGAGTTCAGTGCGACGAATCAGACGCCGTTCTTCCTGACACCGGATGGCCCGATTCGTGAGGCGCGATTCATGCGGAATGCCGATGGCTCACCGGATGGCGGGGTGCATGCGCTGTTTACCATCACGGGACGCACGGACGCGCATGGGTGCTTCTTGCCTCAACCGGATTTTGTGCAAGCTGCCGCACAGCATAACCTATCGTTTCGCATTCCGACGCCGTTGTTCGGAACTGGCTTGATCGAAGCGATCCCTGACAAGGTGATCGTGGCTGGGATTGTAGGCAAAAGCTTCGGCATCAGCGGCAAGGCCAACCGCAACGGGAACGATGGGACCGTGACGCGATTCGGGTGGAAGGCGCAGAACAAATCCCTCGATACGTTCTCGGCGGAAGCCTACAACGTCGAGATGGGCGTCACCACGGACGTGTTCACGCAGGAGCGAGATGAGACCGAGGGATGCCTGTTCAATCCGACACCGGAGAATATCGCGGTGATCGATGAAGCGCTCCTCGTTGATGGTATCGGGGATCAAGTGCGCTTTGCGAAGTTCATGCAGCATCTCCTGCCGCCGACGCCTGTGGACCCGACGCAATCACCAGAGTTGGGAAAGGCGGTGTTCGCGCAGATCGGCTGTGCGGCGTGCCATACCCCTACATTGAAAACGGGGAACGCGGAGAAGGTGTATCTGCGCAACAAAGACGTGAATCTGTATTCAGACTTGTTGCTGCATAACATGGGGCCGAACCTGGCCGATGATATTAGCCAAGGGCTCGCGCAGGGCGATGAGTTTCGCACCGCGCCGTTGTGGGGCCTGGGGCAGCGGGTGTTCTTCCTCCACGATGGACGGACCACCGACCTACGAGAGGCGATTGAGGAACATGTCGGCCCGTATGGGGTGAAACCGACGAAGCGGTATCAACGGGAGCGGCATAACGAGAGCCAGGGGTTCTATCGTCCGTCTGAAGCGACGCAGGTGATTCGAAACTTTCGGCAGTTGGACGAAATCAGCAAGCAGCATCTCTTGAATTTCTTGAGAAGTTTATAAGTTACTCGTAAAGGTGGACGTAAAGGTCAGATGTTGTACATGACGGAGCACTACAACGGGGAAGCGACGGTAGAAACGAATCGAGAAGGGCATGGAGGCCTCACAGGGAGGCCCATTCTAGGGGGGTAAGGATCAAACCACAAGGCGTGGGCTCAGAAACGGAGCAGGCCAGGGTCTCACCGTTGGTGGGGAGGCTCAAACACATCGCCGGTTTGTTCATCGAAAATCCGATGTATTCGCAGTTGCTGAAATGCCCAGCGTTCCCGGACCATGGTCCATATGATGCCATCCGGAGCCAAGTCGGAACCGGTCTGTTGTTTTAGGTGCACGCGTTGCGATCGCTTCCCACAGACATATGGGTGGGAGATCATTTGGTGTGTAATCTCCCTGCCCCTCAACGTATCCATGGACCCAGAGTGTCGGGGTATCGCTGGCGCTGGTGCTGATGGGGTACGGTGGGGACAGGGAAGAGTGGGAGTAAGGAACACCGGGCATTGACCAATGATGCGAGTGGGCCAAACAGCAGGTACCGAGTGCATTAACTACACACCACCAAGGAGGGAGGGATATATGAAGAGGCAACGGGTTCTAGCAGTCAGCGCAGTCGTACTGGCCATGACCGGAGGCCTGTTTCTAATGGCGGGCGAGCGAGTGGCCCAAGCCGGGCCGACTCCGAGCCTCGACGACTGGGATAACAACTTGCATGGCGCCGCGCGCTTTACTGTCTTGGCGGCCTTTGGCAATGCCGCCGTGCGGGATAATAATACTGGACTGGTGTGGGAACGGACGCCCGATGCCTCGTCCCAAATCTGGTCCCAGGCGCGCTACTTCTGTGGCAACAGGAATGTTGGGGGCACGGTGGGCTGGCGGCTCCCCTCGGTGGTGGAGTTAAGAAGCGTGCAGGATCCCTCGCTGCCGTTGCCCTTTGTCCCGTCGAGCGTCTTTACCGGCGTCCTCCCGCTCAACTATTGGTCGGCGACCTCGCTTCCCGCAAGCGAGAGTATTACCTACGCGTGGGTCGTAGACTTTGGCACTGCCGGTGGGGGGGTGAATACCTTTGATAAGGCCAACAGCCTCCAGGTCTGGTGTGTGCGCGGTGGCATGAATGCGGATCAGCATTGAGGCTTCGGTGATTCGAGTGATTTGATGATTGGGGAGCAGGGGGCGTAGGCTCCCTGCTTGTCTCTCAATTCCCCTCCTTTCTCAGGAGGAATAAGGAAGGAGCCGTCCCGCCACGCGCTGCTCATCTGCTCCGTTTCCGCCTCTCCCACGGCAGCACTGATCCCGGCTTTCGCCTGGCTCTTCCGTCTTACCGTATATCTCTGGACGTATTCTCAATGTCAGCTCATTTTGAGCCTGCTGCACTTCCTTTTCAAACCGATTCAGCGAACTGCGATCCTTGGGACTGCATTCGACCACGCGCCGGGCAAGCTCTCTCGCAGCCGTTGAGCACTTGAGGATATTATCGAGC
>JANYEF010000243.1 GCA_025363325.1 Nitrospira sp.
GACTAATGCAGGTGGCATGATGCCGGCACATATGACGCCAAGTCACTTGTGACAGGGAAGCCTCCTCAGTACTTAACCAACACCGCGCCTGTGCGTTCACCATCAGCTGAGTTTGTGATTCTGATTGCCCCACTCTATAGAGGCTGCTATAGAATGCCTGTGGCATGGAAATTCCACGTAGTTTCCCTGGCTCCCTCTTTTGGCGTTGGCCTTGTTGTGTGACCGATGAATAGCCTGAGCAATAACATAGTGAGATATAGGGCCGTGGGGATGTGGTGTGCCATTGGAACAATGGCCTTTCTCGCTGGCTGCGCCTACTTCAATTCACCTGACATCAAGCGGGGGGATCAATATCTCGCAGCGGGTAATTGGGAAGAGGCCAGTCTCGCCTATAAGCAAGCCCTGAAAGATGACCCCTTCAATCTCACATTACAGAGCAAATACACCATGGCTCGAGAACGAGCTGCGGCCTCGTATGAGGAGCGAGGACGGGCGTATCTCAAAGAACATCAGCCCGATCTCGCGACGGAACAGTTTAAGCGCGCCCTCACCATCGAACCGTCCGGTCTTGAGCATCAATCGGGGTTGCTTGAAGCGCTTCGCTTGAAAGATGCGCGCGGCCAGAATCGAGAAGCAGATCGCCTCGCCCAGCTCGGTCGGACCGACGAAGCCATGGAGGCTTATGCCAGAGCGGCTGAGCTGGATCCTTCGTTCAAGGAACCCCTCGAGAGTATCTCCAAGCTCACCGAGGAGCAGCAGGCGCTGAACCGTGACGATCGGCGGAAGCAACCAGTGACACTTCGGTTTCGGAATGCCGGTCTTAAAGAAGTTTTGGAGGGGATCGGAAAGGCCGGAGGGATCAATCTCATTTTCGACAAGGATGTCAGAAGTGACCCTGTGACCATTAGTATTCAGGATACACCGTTCGAAGAGGCCTTCAATCTCATTCTCAACAGCAACAGCCTGTTCGCCCATACCGTATCCCCGGGCGTTATGAT
Source organism: Nitrospira sp. (assembly GCA_025363325.1). GTDB lineage: Bacteria > Nitrospirota > Nitrospiria > Nitrospirales > Nitrospiraceae > Palsa-1315. Next base: position 999 of record JANYEF010000243.1, read on the forward strand.
TGTCAGTCCCAATACGAAGCAGAAACAGGAACAGTATCAAGATCTGATGATTCGGACGTTCTACTTGTCCAACGCCAAAGCGAAAGACATGCTGGTGTTGTTGAAGAGCATGCTCGATTCCAAACGAATGCATGCCAATGAACAATTGAACACGATTGTCATCCGGGACCAACCGGAAAAACTGGAGATGGCTGAAAAGATCATTTTGGCCAACGACCGCCTGGACTCCGAAGTTCTTTTTGACGTTGAGGTTCTGGAAGTCGATCGCACGGTGGATCAGACCTATGGTTTGACCTATCCCAAGCAAATCGCAGGCGCCATCGTACCTCCGGGGTTTTCGGGATTGATCGCCGGAGATGTCGCACAGCAGTTCACGCGCGGCCAACTCACCGACCTTGGAGGGAACAGCTATCTCTTTAAGCTTCCGACCAACATCCAGCTGGATTTCTTTAAGCTGATCACCGACGCTAAGACCCTTGCCGCCCCGAAAGTTCGCGTGGTCAACAATAAGAAGGCGGAGATTAACATTGGGGATAAGCAGCCAATCCTGCTTTCCACAACGAATGTCTTGCCGGGTCAAGCGGCAACAGGGGCAGTTCCGACGACCTCGACGGTGACATCGATTGAATTCCGCGACACGGGAGTCAAATTGACTGTTGAGCCTTCCATCCACCTGGGGAATGAACTTTCCCTGAAGATGAAGATCGAAGTTGTTCGCCTTGGCGAGCAGGTGACGCTCCAAGCCAATCCCCCCATTACCCAGTTTAAGTTCGGCAACCGGTCAGCGGAAACCATGCTCAACGTCAGAGATGGCGAAACCATTGTGCTGGGAGGGCTGCTCCAAGAAGAGGATCGAAAAACCCGCACCACCATTCCATGGATCGGCGATCTCCCATTCATTGGCAATCTCTTGAGTTCCTTTAAGACCCAACGGGTGACCACCGAGGTGATCCTGACGATTACGCCGCACATTATTCAAGGGATGACTCCTCCCGGGCTCAGTAATCAGGTGTTCTGGTCAGGGACGGATTCAACCTATGCTACGAGCCCGTTGTTTGTCCCACAGGGGAAGAAGATTTCCATGATGGGAGGTGGGGTCTCCGGTGCAGGGTTGTTATCGTCGGGAGGGACGGCAAAAGGGGGAATGGCAGGGAAGGCCGCTGCAGCGGCACTCACTTCAATGGCTTCGGTAGGGGCGGTCGCCTCGATCAGGCCAGACGAGTCGGTGATTCAAATGGGAAAAGAATTTAAGCTTGCCATCAATGACGAACGTCTTCGTCCCACGGCGGACGGCGTATTCCAGCTTCACTATGATCCACAGGTGCTGGAATTAAGAACGATTCTGAATGGTGAAGTCATACAGTCGGACGGCACAGGCGAGCAGGCGTCTCGCAGCCCAGAAACGCCTGCGGGAACGGTTGCCTTCAAAGTTGCACCATCGGTGAGACAGGCAGGCGGACGGACCGTCACGGTCACCTTCTACGCCAAGGCGCCTGGTGTGTCTCCCGTGCGTGTGGCGTTGGTGGATTCCGCCGCGGAACCATCCACGGCATCGTCCCAAGAAGGAAAAGGTATCGTGAGGGTGCGGTGAAAGAGTCAGGCGTGACACTCTTGGAGCTCCTAATCACGCTGACGATTGTAATGGTCCTCGCCTCTGTCGCTATGCCGCTCAGCCGTCTGTCGGCGAAACGGACTCACGAAATAGAACTGCGGCAGCATTTGAGGATCATGCGGGCTACCATCGACACCTTTAAGCTAGAGTGGAATCGCGATGGCGACATCTTATTGGGTCCAGCCTGCGTAAAGAACAAACTCACGTGCAAAGACGTGACGAGTATCTACGGATATCCGAAGTCGCTGGATATGCTGTTGGGGATCAAGCTCACCAGTGAAGAGGCGACGGTCAGAGGTACGACGACGAGGCGCTATCTGAGGAGTCTTCCCCTTGATCCGTTGACCGGCAAGGCTGACTGGTTGTTCCGATGTTATAAAGATGCGCCGAACGCGTCGAGTTGGTGTGGGGATGACGTTTACGACGTGATGACTCAAAGTCAGGACATGGCATTAGATGGAACGAAGTATCGAGATTGGTAAGCGTGGAGCACGGGGCTCAGATGGTTTCACCCTGCTTGAGCTGATGATCGTCGTATCGATCATCGGCATTCTCTCCACCTTGGCGGTGCCCTCGTACCAATCGTCGGTCGTGAAGGCCAAAGAGGCTGCCTTGCGTCAGGATCTTTCGACAATCCGCGATGTGCTGGATCAGCACAAGGCAGACCAGGGAAAGTATCCTCCGTCTCTGTCGGCATTGACGGGTGCCGGGTATTTGCGGGGTATCCCAAAAGATCCCTTTACCGGCGCGACGACCACATGGCAAGAGATTTCGGATCCTGTCGAAGGGGGCGTGGTCGACGTCTTTTCAGGGGCCGAGCTTGTGGGGACAAACGGCACCCCATATAATCGTTGGTAAGGATGCCCATGCGCAATCGCCATCGCAGATTTCTCCAGACTTCAGTTGAAGCGACACGCGCTTGTTATCCGACGGTGCGAGTCGTAGTTCTCTGTGCCGTCGGTTTCACCTCAGCTTTGTTTGCGGGATGTGGGGAACTCGAGCCGATGCTCGAACCAGAAGTGGTCGATCTTCAGCTGACCACCGACACCTTGAAAACCTCGGTGCGAGATGCGCAACGGATGGTCGCTGAGTTGCGGACCGATCTTGAGGTGCGGCGTAGGGAGCTGGCAGAAGCTCAGGTCGCTCGAGCGCAGCTTGAAGGACGGGTCAGGGAAGCGGAACGACGAGTCATCGAAGCACGGCAGGTGATCGAGTTGCAACGGGAAGAACTGGCCGCAGCTCGGACGGGGCGGGAGCGTGTGTCCCGAAGCAGTCTTCAATTACAGGGCCAGATGAAGCAGCTCCAGAAGCGGCTCTCAAGAACTGGAAAATCGGGCTCTGCGCATGACGGGCAGGCGGCGGCCTCATTACCGTCCAGCGGTGCGATGCGCAAGGGTCAGAAGTCGATACCGGTTTCCGCACAAGTAAATGAGCTCTCAGAATTTCCGGAGACGCCTCAGATGGTGGCGACCCCGGCTGCTGTGATGCAGGCGCCAGTACCAGTCAATCATGAGCCCTCGTCAGAGGTTGAACAGCAGAGGGCTCCAACTCAACATGTTTCCGTGAAACCCGGTGATACGCTCTGGCGCATTGCACGGAAATATCGCGTCAATGTGGAAGATCTGCGGACGCTCAATCAAATGACCGACAATAGGATTGTCATTGGTCAGGCCTTGTGGCTTCCAGATGATCGGCCCATGGATGTGGTCGGTGCCGACAAAGTTGTGTCGACGCCGTAATCCCACGTTCTTGTTATCCGCCTGACATTCGTGCACGTCTTACCATGCCTGTATTTGCTTACAGAGTGGCCCGTCCTGATGGTTCAACCCTCGACGGACAGATTGAGGGTGAGGAAGAACAGCTCGTCCGGGCCAAACTGGAGGGCCAGGGCTTCCTCGTCTTTCGGTTGCAGCGACGGGGTACGGCTACAACCAGTTTGGGTTTCGGGTTGCAGGCGTTTGGGAAGCTCCCGCTTCGGGAGTTCTTGGTGTTCAATCAAGAGCTGCTCGCCCTCGTGAAAGCCGGTCTTCCCGTGTTGCGTGTCTGGGATCTCTTGATCGAGCGAGCCAACCATAGAGGATTTCAGCAGGTCTTGCGGACAGTCCGACAAGATATTCGTGGAGGGGCGTCAGCTTCTGAAGCGTTGGCAAAACACCCGGTCCATTTTTCAGAATTGTATATTGCGACGATCAAAGCTGGAGAACAATCGGGAAATTTGGCCGAGGTACTGCAGCGGTTCATTGCGTATTTAAAATTGATGATCGGGCTGCGTCAGAAGGTCTCGAAAGCGCTTGCGTATCCTGGTTTCCTCGTGCTTGTCGGGATTGCCGTCATCGGGTTTCTGTTGACGTACGTCGTGCCGACGTTCGTGTCGGTCTATGCGGAGACGTCGAAATCCTTGCCGGCTGCCACGCAACTGTTGCTTGATGTGGTGACCGGGGGCAAAGCCTACGGTCTTTCTGGATTGGTAGTGCTTGTCGTGCTTGGGCTCGCAGGTCGTGCGTACTATGCGACGCTGTCCGGGCGGCTCGTCGTGGACCGGCTGTTATTGAGCGTGCCCGTCTTGGGACCGATTTTCGTGAAACATTATACGGTCCAGCTCACGCGCACTCTCGCGACGATCCTTGCCGGAGGCACTCCGCTTGTGGATGCGTTGTCTATTGCACGGGGCGCCATCTCCAATCGATATGTGTCGGTTGGAGTCGCGGGTGCGGTCGCGGAAATTCGCGAAGGGATAACCCTGGCAGCCGCACTGGATCGACCAAAAGTATTTCCAAAATTGGCGGTGGAGATGCTGTCGGTAGGGGAGGAAACCGGATCGCTGCCCACGATGTTGCATGACGTGGCTGAATTCTATGAAGGAGACCTGGATCTCCAGCTCACGCAACTGACGACGTGGATTGAACCGGCGCTACTTCTGATCATGGGGCTCTTAGTCGGTGCGATCGTCATCGTCATGTATCTGCCGGTGTTTCAAATGGCTGGGGCGGTGTAGCGCTGATTGACCTGGTTTGTTTTGTTTATCTGGTTGATTTGGTTCATCTGGTTAATTTCGTTCAACCAAAAACCAGACAGACCAGATGAACCAATTGCGATCATGTATCGAAGAGTGAGTAGGAATCTATGGCTCGAACTGTGACGCGACCAATGTTGACGGATGTTCTCGTACGGCAGGGGATTTTGCCGAAACAGACTCTTGATCAAGTGCTCAGTCGACTGGGCGGTGTGACGGCAGCCCTCGGCCAGACCTTGGTGAGCGAGGGGATGCTCTCTGAGGATCAGCTGGCGCGTGCATTGGCGGCTCAGTTTGACTTGCCCTGTGATCTTCTGACGGAGTTCCGGGTCGACCAGACGTTCTATGACTCCATGTCGGTGAAACTCATGCAACGGCATCCGTTCATACCGATCGCAGAGCACCAAGGCCGCCTGACTATAGCCATCCCTGATCCTCAGAGTCTTCTGGCATTGGATGAGTTGGAGCTGCTCTTGGGGCGTCCGTTGGACCTGGTGGTGAGCCCGCGAAGTGCGATTCTAGCGGCCTTGGAACGCAGTGAAGGCTCCAGTCAAGCCCTTCGGGAGCTTGAGGCGGAGTATCGATCCGTGTTGGTGAAGGAGGATGAGCGGGGAGAGGAAGTTCTCACGATCGATCATGCGGGAGAGGATCAAAGCCCTGCGGTTAAACTGCTGGATTCGATCCTCCTGAGCGCGATGCAGCGTCGGGCCAGCGATATTCACATTGAAGCCGCCGATCGTGCCACCAAGGTGAAATTGCGGGTCGATGGGATTCTCGTTCCGGCGATGGAGCCGCTTGATGCCCGTCTTCATGCACCGTTGGTCTCGCGGCTGAAAGTTATGTCGGATCTGGACATCGCCGAGCGGCGGGTACCGCAAGATGGAAGCTTCCGGATGCGGCTGGAGCGAAAGACCGTCGATTTCCGTGTCTCGATCCTCCCGAGTGTGTTCGGTGAATCGGTCGTCATTCGTATTCTCGACCGCGAGGCGATCACCACGGGTGTGTCGACGTTGCGGTTGGAACGACTTGGGTTCAATCAGGAAGATCTTAAGCGTTTTCGGCGTGCGATCACGCGGCCCTACGGCATGGTGCTGGTGACCGGTCCGACCGGAAGTGGAAAGACGACGACGCTGTACGCGGCGATTACGGAGATGAATATCAAGGAAGATAAGCTGATCACGATCGAAGATCCGGTCGAGTATCAGCTGTCGGGGGTCGTGCAAATTCCCGTGAATGAGAAAAAAGGCCTGACGTTCGCGCGAGGGCTCCGATCCATCCTGCGTCATGACCCTGACAAGATCATGGTC
>JANYEF010000330.1 GCA_025363325.1 Nitrospira sp.
GAGGAAAGCCCTCTGCATCGAGCACAACAAACTTGAGAGTGGGAATTTCGCTAAGAACGGGCAAGAGCGTCGCAAACTTCGCCTTGGTCGTAATCAGCCCGGTCATTCCGCAATCCCTGGCGATGTGGGAGACCTGGTCAGGAAACAATACCTGATTGATTGGAACGTAGACGCCTCCTGCCTGCGAGACACCAAAAATCGACAACACTTGGGGCACCGACGGATCGAGGAAAATGCCGACCCGCTCGCCTCTTTGTAATCCTGCCGTTCTCAGGCCAACCGCCAGACCGGCACACTGTTCTGCCACCTGCCGGTAGGAGAGTCGTGTCGCTCCGTGAACAAGCGCTTCTTTGCCAGGATAGCGAACTGCGCTGGTGCGGAGCATATGATGGACCAAGAAATCCATAGCACCTACTGCCGAGACGCGGCAGCCTCCTTCACTTTCTGCTCGACAAAGAGCCTCAAGTGGTCGACGCTCTGAAAGTTCTCCGGAATCAATTCGTCATCCGCCACCACGACCCCGAACTCCTGCTCGAGAAACGAGACGAGATCGAGAATTCCCAGCGAGTCGATGATGCCGCTCTCCAAAAGATTGTCATCGCCTGCGATCGGGCGCTTTCGGGCTAACGGAAACTTATCGAGAATAAAACCAACGATGCGTTCGTGCGAATTGGCCACAGCTCTCCCCTCCGTCTTAGCTATCACGATCCCCGTGCATCAGATACCACGATCCTTGAGGCGCCTTGAACATTGGTGCTGGAGACGATGGCCCTGGACACACGACGAATGGACTCGCCTCACGAACGCGATACCCCGCTTGCAGTAAGACATTTCGCCAAGGATGGCCTTCAACGATCGGAGCACTGATCGTCTCCACTCTCCGCTTTTGCAGCACTTTCGCCAAACCTCTTAAGAGTCCTCCGAGGATAGACTCTTGCTTTAAGCCGAAGAGGTCAACCAAGATCGCATCTTCTGCAGTGTGGGTAAAGAGAGCATACCCGGTGAGCCGCCCAAACTCCCGAGCGACCAGACACTCGTACCGTTCCAGGGGGTTCTCAGCAAACCGCCAATTCAAATATTCCGCCGACCGCTCGATACATGCATCGTACGACGGGCTCGCCTCGCATGCGAGTCTGGTAAATTCGTCTCCGAACTTGCCGATGTGCGCCTCGATCGAGACAGATGCGCCAGCTCCCTTTAGCTGAACACCCAGGGCCAGCCAGAGGTTGCCAATTGGCGCCATCCATCGTGCCAACTGTGTATTACCAAGGGCGAGCGCTAATGCCCGATCAACCCGCAACGGTTGGGCCATTCGGATAAGGGAGGCCTGCTCTAACACTCCAAGCCTTTTGTATACAGCCGCCATGTTTTGACTGGGAAAATCGTACCACCCTGCAAGGCCTTGCTCTTCAGCGGCAGCCACGAGTAGCGCCCGCTGCAACTGCAATGCGGGACCAAGGCTGCGGTAGCGCTCGCTGACGCAGAAATCTCCTAGCACCCATGCAAGGTGTGGTACTCCACTCAAGATAACCCGGCGAGGAAAAGCCGCTGCAACCCCAACAAGAGTCTCATTCGTCGTATCCCGTGCAATCCAAGCACGTGCCCTTCCGTGAGGATTATCCCTGTAGAGCCAATCATATCGCCGCGCACTCGCTCTTGGCGTTAGATATCGGCGCAACGTCTCGACGATCACCTCTCGATCAGCCTCGAGATCTGCCGGGTGAACAACGATCCGCATAGTCCATACTGACCCAAATGAGTGGCGTCTCTTGTCAGGCCGCCTGAGAGGACATCAACCGATACCAACTGAGCTTGAAGGCAAACGTCGGAAGATGCTCTTCCCACGGGCGTCCACGCTTGAGTTCGAGCATGTCAGCCCCTGGTTCGTTTATTCCGAACTCCGTGGTGACCGCGCATGTGAACCCAAGCCTCTTCAAAGTTTCTTTCGTGACATTGTTAAAATCCGCCTTGGTCCCGTTCGGATAGGCAAACGTCATGGGCTGCCGACCGAGGTGCTGTCGAATCGCCTCACCCGATCGTACTAGCTGCGCTTCCGTTTCTTCCGCAGAAACCCGTGCCAGAATTGGGTGAGATGCCGTATGGGACCCAAACGAGACGTGATCGCGGCTCATCAGCCTCACGTCGTCCCAAGAGAGCATCAAATTGTGATCAACACGTCTTTCTTCGACCGCGAGACATCGACACAGCACGGAGATTCGATGATTTCTCTCCGCCTCATCCAGCTGACGAAGAATCGCCAAGACTTTCTCCATCGTCAGTATTCGTTGAGAGAGACTGTCCAACCGAACCCGTTCAACCGAATGGTCAAACCCAGTCAAGTCCGGCGCGTTGGTTTCCCGAAATGCCGAAAAGACACGATCGTGCCACAACGTCCGTCCAGTTCCAATTGCATCGGTTGCCAAGAATATGGTCATTGGTAGCGAAAGATTCCTGACCACCGGAAACGCATGGAGATAGTTATCACGATATCCGTCATCAAACGTAATAGCCAATGCGTTAGGGGGCAAATCATTTTTTTCAAACATCTCAACCGCTTCTTCCAGGGCACACACGTGATAGCATTTGGCCACATGGACCATCTGCTCCTCAAACACTCGAATAGGAGTGGCGGGAAACAAGGAGTCCTGCTCATCGTTGACGCGGTGATAGGTCAGAATCTGAAGGTTGGAAGCTCTTCGCACCTTGATAAATGGGAATGTTGCTCTTTGCCGCTGGTCTTGAGCCGGCATCATACTCTTGGCGCACCATCGTAAAATAGCCAGCGCCCCTGAGACATGCAACCCCGTCGATACCAGCCGGATGATCCTGGCACGTAATTCGTCTATACCGGTTGAAAAAAAGAGCCTTGCCACCTGCTACGCCTCAGGCCTGCCATCCCAGAACGTTCGCATCCACAATTCCCACACCATCACGTCCCAGAGAATATCGCCATAGAAAGATCCTGCTTCCGTTCGATGCCGGTCGACCAACTCTTCCAGGGCTTTTTTTCTGAACATCCCACGCTGGACCGTCCGAGCACCCAAGACCAGCTCGTGCATCATGTCATTCAAGCGCTTGTCTGTTCGCAACCACACGGGAATCGGCAATCCAAACCCGTGTTTGGTTTTGGCAATGATCTCGCGCGGCAGAAGATCCGAATACGCGCGCTTGAAGAACACTCGCAGTTCCCGTGACGGCATTTTTATCTTCGCGGGAATTCTTGCAGCAAACTCAGCGAGCTTGTGATCCAGAAATGGAAACCGCACCGTCACCCCGGCAGCTTGTGTCATACGGGTCACCTTAAAGAGATCGTTATCAGAAATAGTGATCTTCAAGTCAACATAAAGCTGCCGATCCAGATCCGTAGCCGCAGGCGCCTTGAAGAAATGTTCGCGGATTGGGTGATAGGGATCATATCCAGATCCAATTGCATTGAGCACATCCTCTTCGAGCAATTGGCTCATGGGAAGAACATTGAACAACCCGTAGGAATAGAGTCGATCCGGCAACGGAATGCTCGCACGCCGGATATATTTCTTACCCATGGCAAATAGGTTCAAACCCGTGAGATCCGCCAGAGCAGTGACCGTAGGCTTCACGACCAAATCCTGAAGAGCTTTTGGCAGCCGGGTATAATAGTCGAAAACTCTCTGCGAGCTGTACCGTTCATTTCCAGCGAACAGCTCGTCTCCGCCGTCCCCGGCGTACATCACGTCAACGCCATGTTCGAGCGCCAGTTTGGCACACATGTACGTCGGAATGGCTGAGGCGTTCGCAAAAGGCTCGTCGAAGGAATCCAGCAATTTCGGAATCGCGTCGAACGTGTCTTGGGGAGTCACGTAATACTCGTGGTGTTCCGAACCGAAATGCCGGGCGGCAATTCTGGCATACTCCATTTCGTTAAACCGCTGCTCGCCGAAGCCAATCGAGAAGCACTTCACCGGCCCATTGGCAAGGCGCGTCATCACACCAGTAACCGTGCTGCTATCGATGCCACCACTGAGAAAAGCACCGACCTTCCTACCAGCATCTGCCGTCAAGCGAGCCGACATCGCATCATCGAATTCAGCTTTCAATCGTTGCGTGAGATCATTCTCGCTGGCCTGATCCGGCTCGAGAAAGTTGATGTCCCAGTACTCACGGATCGACGTCTTGCCATCTCGACAGGTTAGAATATGTCCAGGAGGAAGCTTCTTCACTTCCCGAAAGACCGTCCGATCAGTCGTAATCGCTGAAAAAGCCATTATGTCGGCCAGAGCCTGTGGGTTAATCGTGCGCGTTATGGGAAACGGACAGGCCAACAGACTCTTCATTCGAGAAGCAAATACTAACTTTTCGCCGTCCTCGTAATAAAAAACCGGATTGACTCGAAATCGATCTGTGACAAGATAGAGTTCCTCTTGCCGTCCGTCCCACACCCCGGATGAAAAGTCCCCGCGCAAATCATGCACAGCTCGAATCCCATTCTTGAGGTAGCGAGCCAATAACTCCTGTGCGATCCCCTCCCTCGTTTCGTTTTCCCTTCTCAGTAAATCCGATGACTGACCATACAACGTGCCTTGAATTATGAGAACGACGGGCCTGCCCTGGACAATTGTTTTCGCGATCCCTGAACAGTAATCTTGTAGATTTCTCTGAACGCCAAAACCGACGTGGCCACCAGTGGCCACGTACCCCTGCTCAGAGTCAGTAAACCCCAGCGCCTTCACCATGGCGGCAAGAATCTCATCGCCCTGAATTCGATCGCCCTGCTTTTTAAAAACAATCCCGCAGATGCCGCCCATAGTATCCACCGGTTCCCATGAAAACTCGCTCTCGTATCCGTACGAGAGCCTTTCTCTCTGCCTGGCTACTTTGATTTTTCGCGATTGGAGGGTTGCCCAAGATCGGGAGAAAAATCCCCTTCGAAGCCCAGGTTACGCGCCTGCTCAGCTTCTTTCTTTGCCAATACCTTGTCCCCATGCTTGTCATAGGCTTGAGACAGCCAGACATGGGCGGCGACCGACTTCCGGTCTTTTTCGATGGCTCGTTTCAGATTTTCCACGCCCTTATCCCACTGGCCGATCTCGACCAAATATTTTCCGTATTGAGCAAAGGTCATCGCATATTGCGGAAACAACTGAATCGCCTTCTCGTAGTATGGGGTGGGAAGCTCCAGCGCCTTCGTAACTTGCCCAAGCGATTCGATAAGCATGAGGGCTCTCGGATGGTTAGGCCATTTCTCTAAAACGAACCTGAGGTCAGCTATCGCCTCGTCGTAGCGGCCGACCTGAATAGAATGTAGCACCCGATTCGTGTGATAGGTATCGTTCAGCCCCAAATCTCGATAGGCTTCGGGGTCTTCGTGCGCAGTAAAAAAGTCTCGATCAGTAGGTCCCCCCCCAGTTGGAGGCCCGGCAAGCACCTCGGAATTGAGAAAGCACAGCAAGCAAACGAGAAAGACAAAATGTCTTTGCTGCTTCATCGCATACCTCTTGGTGGTCCAACTCACAATAGTCCTGCCAACACGGCTGAATGGGTCCTTTCGTAGTTGGCTCTCGCCACCTCAAAAACCGTCGCCAGATCTCTCGCGGCTTGATCCCAACTATGCCGCCGAGCATGCTGAGCAATAGACTCGCGATCCCACGTTCGATCGAGCGCCTCTCCAATGGCTATCGCCAGAGCATGTGGATTTCGTTCTGTCAATATTCCCAGATGAGATGCGTTCACAATCTCGGGAATGCCTCCTGCTTTAGTTGCAACAACAGGCGTCCCGCAGGCGAGGGACTCCACAACCACATTTGGCCATCCCTCCCGATCACTAGCAAGACAAAATACATCGGCTGCATTATACCAGCCACGAAGATGGTGATGAGGCATCGCCCCAACAAGCCGAACCCGTTCGTGTAAACCGAGCGATACAACTAACTGCTCCAACTCTCCTTGCATTGCCCCCTCTCCGATAATAATCAGCTGGAGATCATCGTCTTTGCGGAGGTCGACCAAGATCTTGAGGGCATGCAGCAACAGATCAAACCCCTTATTCCGCGTAAGATGCCCAATGGATAGCAATACTTTTCCAGACCGCAGCCCCACCCTCTTTCGAGCCTCGTCCTGGGATTCCATGAAAAACTTCGAGCCATCGACGCCATTGGGAATGACAGCGATCTTTCCTTTAGCAATACCCAGCCCTTCGATCGCGTCCGCAAGGGCTTGCGAAACCGCCACTACTCGGTCAGCTCGCTTCAGCGCGTATTTCAGTAAGTGCGGAATCACCCGTAGATCTTTATAGACGTTCACATCGCTGCCTCTGGCGGAAATAGTCACCGGCTTTTTGAAAATTTTGCCCAGCAGGACTGCGGCAAACCCGTCTGGATACACAAAATGCGAGTCGATGACGTCGAAATCGAATGCCTTCTGAAGTCGTTTGAGATGCGGCATAACCGACAGACACAGGAGCAGACCATACAAACTCATTCCAATTCTTGGAGTCATGAGATACCGGGGATGTGTCACCTCCATTCCCTCGACGACTTCTTTTCGAACGACCTGCCTATATTGCCACCGTCGTCCCATCTTGATCGGAGGAAAGTAGGGAACCGGCGCAACAACTTTAAGTGCGACACCTGCGAGCTTTGAAAAGGCAAGCATTCGTTCTTTGATGAATACGCCCTGGGTAGGCCAGACACTATTGGGGAAGAGAGACGTAAAAACTAGAACTTTCATGGAGGTATAAGTTGAATGTTAAACGTGTGCTTTAGCAAACCGCTGCTGCCACATGCGAAACATCAGCAAAGTCCACAGCTCAGTGGAACGATTCCGGAGCCCGCTCTGATGCTCCTTCCACAAACGCTCGACTCCCCGCTTATCGAACATGCCGTCTGACTGACTCGCTAGGAGGAGCGATTCCGCCATCGGCTTGAGATCTTTCCTCAGCCAGGATGCCAGCGGGACGGCAAACCCCATCTTTTTCCTGTACAGGACATCATCCGGGACCATCTTCTCTAACGACTTCTTGAAAATATATTTACCGATTGACCCTTTGAGCTTCAGCGAGGAAGGAATTCTGGCCGTGAGTTCAATGAATCGATGATCGAGGAGGGGAGATCTCACCTCCAACGAATTCGCCATGCTCGCCCGGTCTACCTTGACGAGAATATCGTCAGGCAAGTAGGTCTTCACGTCAACATACTGTATTCGCGAGAGCGGATCAGTTGTTCCGGCCCTATCGTAATGGGCGCGAAACAGATCAAGTGTGTCGTACCCCTGCAGCTGGCGTTGCACATCTGGATGGAGTAATAGTCTCTTGGTCTCAGGACGACAGGCGGATACCGATCTAAAATAGCCCTCGATGTGAGAACAGGCCAGATTCTCAAATGTAGCCTTTCCACGAAATACGCGCGGAGCCCAATCTGCCTTGGGATAGAGGGCCGCAAGAGGGCCAAAGATTGCGCGTCGGATCGCCGTCGGAATCATTCCCCGAATTGCATTCTCTCTCACATCCAACATATAGCGGCGATACCCGGCAAAAATCTCATCTCCCCCATCCCCCGACAATGCGACGGTCACATGCTCGCGCGCGACCTTCGAAACATAGTAGGTCGGAATGGCCGAGGAGTCGGCAAAGGGCTCATCATAGTGCCAGACCAATCGATCCAGAATCCCTGCCGCATCCGGTTCCACAACCTGGTCGTGGTGCTTAGTCTTAAACCGTTCCGCAATAAGCCGTGCGTAATCCAATTCATCGAATTCCTTATCTTTGAAGCCGATCGAGGCCGTAATCACCGGTTCGCCCATCAGCTCACTCATCATCGCGACGACCGAAGAAGAGTCCACGCCCCCTGAGAGGAAAGCGCCCAAGGGCACCTCGCTCATGAGACGGATACGGACGGACTCGCGATAGACATCGAGAAGCTGTTCGACCCAATCCTGCTCAGAGCGTTCCTCGACATGGGCGAAGGTGAGGTCCCAGTACTCAACCTCACGAAACCCTGTATCAGAAATCACCGCGTAGTGCCCGGGCTTTACCTTGCGCACATGCTTGAAAATAGACTTTGGGGCAGGCACGTACAGGAGCGAGAAGTAGTCGGACATGGCCTCGAGGTCCACCTCCCGCGGGATGCCGGGCACCTCAAGAATCGCCTTCATCTCGGACCCGAATACACACCGCTTCCCGTCGTAGAAGTAAAATAGCGGCTTCTTGCCGACGCGATCACGCGCCAACACCACCTTGCGGTTCTTGGCGTCCCAGATCGCGATGGCAAACATGCCGCGCAGCTGTTCAAAACATCGCTCGCCCACCTCTTGATAGAGATAGATGATCACTTCCGTATCGGACTTCGTTTTGAACGTGTACCCCTTTCCCTCTAACTGTCGCCGCAACTCCGGAAAGTTATAGATCTCTCCGTTGAACACGACGACCACGGAGCAATCCGGTGAAGCCATCGGCTGTTGGCCTCCCTCGAGATCGATAATTGAAAGTCGACGGTGGGCAAGACCAATCGGCCCCGATGTATAAAAACCTTCGGCGTCCGGGCCACGATGCGCAATCGTATCCGCCATGGCCTTGAGCAATGGTTGACGGACAGACTCGCTCGTTCCGACGTTAAATATTCCGCAAAGGCCGCACATCCTTCGATACTCCCGGGGTGGTGTTCCATCCATCGACGGGTTGCCGTCCATCGTCCGCTAAAGCCCCGTCGTACACGGCAAGATATCTATTGACCATCGCTTCCAGACTGAATTCCGTCTCCACCTTTTTTCTGGCCGCCTGGCCGTGTGCGGCAGATAACGTCCGATCGTCCCAATAGGCACGAATGGCGTTCGCCATGGCGGCAGGATCTGCGGCGGGAACGAGGAAACCCGTTTGCCCCTCTACTACTAATTCGACGTTGCCGCCGACGCGGGTGGCAATGACCGGCAACCCGCTTGCCATGGCTTCGAGAATAGTATTGGAAATCCCCTCCGCCAGAGAGGGAAGCACGAACACATCCAGCGAGTGCAGCATGTCAGGAATATCCGATCTCGCACCGGGCAGCCAAGCGCAACTCTCGGCCTCCGCCTCTCGCAAGAGTCGGAGTGCTTCTTCGTAAAGCGGCCCGTCTCCGACGATGACCAAGCGCAACACCTCCCGCGCCTGAGGCGCTGCTCTCAAGAGATGCAGGAACGCCCGAACGAGCGTCAATTGATCCTTCACAACTTGCATTCTGCCGACGGTCCCGATCACAAGCGCATGAGGGCTGAAGAAACCAGGGGGGCTGCCGGCAACGAATCTCTCTCGACGCGGCTGAAACCGGACCGTATCCACTCCATTGTAGATTTGAGTAACCCGACTCGCTGGAACGTCGACTGTACCGACAAGCCACCGGGCCAGATCTTGGCTGACGGCCACATAGCGACGAACCAACATTCTCATCCCTTTCCGGAAGATGTTGTATTTCCGATTACTCCCGTCGAGATCGTAGATGTCGCGTCCGTGTTCTCCATGAATTCTACGCGCAGACCCCGCGCAAGCCGCAACCGCAAGAAATTCGAGTGTCGGGAAACTTCTGGTATGAACGATTGCGGGACGCAGCGCCCGCAGCGCCCGCCATGCTCTCCAATACACGCCGAAATCATGCCCCTGTCTCTTGTGCAAAGCCACCACGGGGACATCCTCTCGCGTGATTCGACGTTGAAAGTCTGTACAGTCGGTTAAACTCACAATGGCATGCCGGTAACGATCTCGAGGCATCGCATTGATCAGATTCACCAAGCCATTTTCCAATCCACCCATGGCGAGCCTGAAGATGATATGGACTATCAACGGAGGTGTATTGGTCTCACCCACTATATTCATCAGCATGTCTTCTTCGACCGAGTCGACTCTGCGCCATGAATGATCCGCTCCTACCCTCGCTCCGGTGCCCAGATACGATCGACTCGTCCGCCTAATGCTTTCGTCACGCCTAAAATGGCTGCGAGATTCACGAGGTAGAAATAGAACACCGTCTGGATCAATTTCGACACCCCGCCGAGTGATGAGGGGAGGAACGGCCCGGCTGCGGCAACGAGAACACTCGCAACACCTCCCCACACACCAATTCGATAGACGCTTCCTAATTCATACGCACTGAGGCATCCCACGAATCCCATCAGCAGGAAGGGCAGGACGAGCCACCGCAGAACTTTGTGCGACCAGACTTGCCATGCAAACATTCCCACGCGGAAAGGGTTTAGGATTCCAGAGACACTCATGACTCCCCGCCAACTCCGGTTCACAATCCTTCGTTTTCGACGAAACTCTTTTTGAAAATCGCCCGCCGACGGCTCGAGTCCGATCGCAGTCGGTTCGAAGACAGCCCGGTAACCTTTTACGACAATCTGAAGAGGAACCACGAGGTCGTTGATGGTCTCCGGAGACAATGGCTGATACAATACCCGCCGGATGGCAAAGATCGCGCCATCGCCGCCCACCGTACTGCCGACCAAACTCTCCATCGACCGGATGAATCGCTCGTAGCCCCAATAGGAATTTTCTTGGGCATGGGCGGCAGAATGCGGATCATCGACATATTGCGAGTCGCCCGTTGCACATCCGACGGAGGAGTCCGCGAAGTTTTGGACTAGCCGGCGGATCGTATCGATACGATACATGATATTGGCATCGCTGAAGATGACGATGTCGCCCTTCGCCACTTTCATGGCCGCATTCAACCCGAGCGTTTTCCCACCACGTTCCTCCATCCGGAGCAACGCGACGCCTTGATCAGAAAACGACTGGACGATTTGGTCGGTGTGATCCGTCGATGCATCGGAAATGACGAGAATCTCCATCTTGTTTTTGGGATAGTCGAGACCCAATGCATTCTTGAGTTTCTCACTGATAATGTGTGCCTCATTGAATGCGCTGATCAACAGCGTCACCGTTGGCTCGATATCAGCCTGCCGAATCGGCTTCGGCATCAACCATCCGAGGATACCGATCAGAATTGGATACCCCACATAGACATACCCCACAACGAACGCAGCCGCCCAAGCAACCATCGCTCCCACCATGCTCATGGCATCCTCATTTGGAAACGTTCACGCCACAACTCAAACATCATCAATGCCACAATGGCTTCAGTGAAATCCTCTTTCCTCGCATCATGCACCGCCAGCATCGTCTGGACCGTCTCGGGATTGAATACACCTCCGCGTTTCAGCCGACTGGGCTCAAGCAGTTCCGTCACCATCGGTCGGAGATCCTGACGAAGCCAGGCCCCCATCGGAGTGCCGAATCCGCGCTTGGACCTGGTCAATACAAAGTCAGGGACCACTCCCTTCAACGCTGCTTTCAATAGACGTTTCAGGTGAGTACCTTGGAGGCGATATTCGCTCGGAACTTGCGTGACAAAGTCGACGACCCGGTTATCCAAGAACGGCACCCGTACTTCCAACGAAGTTGCCATTCCCATTTTGTCTGATAGTAGTAGAAGACTTTCCGGCAGAACTGTTTTGGCATCGACATAGGCCAGGCGATCGATCGGGTTTACAGCCGGCGCATGGTCGTGCAATGCAATCAATTCTGCACCTGGATCTCTGCTGCCCGGAGGCAACGACAACAACGCAGCAACCTGTTCGGCTGATAGAACGGACAAGAGCCCCAGATATTGCTCTCCCATCGAGAGATGCAATGTGCGCCCAAGCGCCTTGCCGTAACGCCCGAGATTCCCCAGGACCGACCCCCGGTCGGCACTGAGATGCCGCTCCAGTTGTTTTCCCAGCGCCCCGCGCACACCGGAGGGAATCCAGGACACCGTTTTCCTGACCAATGGACCGAGGTATCGACGATAGCCTCCGAACAATTCGTCTCCCCCAAGACCGGACAACGCAACTTTCACGTGGCGGTGAGCGAGTTCAGAGACCAAATACGAAAGAATGAACGATGTATCCGTCAATGGTTCATCAAGCTTTTCAATCAGGTCCGGCAAAAGCTTAACGACATGAGGCCGTACGATCAAAGTTTCATGCTTGGTCCCCAGCGCTTTGGCAGCCGCCTCGGCAAAAGGAGTTTCATTGTGATAGGCATGCTGCTCGTCGAACCCGATACTAAAGGTCTGGATTTGATGGGTGGAGGCCTCCCGCATGAAAGCCACAATGCCGGTGGAGTCGACGCCGCCGCTGAGAAATGCCCCCAAAGGAACATCACTCACCATTTGATCGACTACCGCTTCTCGAAGCACCTCTCGCAAACGGTCCCGAGATTCATCGAACGTCCAGACAGCCGTCGGTTGCTTAAACTCCAGATCCCAATACCTCTGGAGTTCAATCTGTCCCTTCTCCGCGACCAGAGACCAGCCGGCTGGAATTTTCAGAATTCCCTGGAAGAGCGTCTTCGGAGCAGGTACAAAGCCAAGACGAAAATATTGCGCCATCGCCTCACGATCCACTACCCGTGATATTTCTGGTAGAGTCAGAAGTGCCTTGACCTCCGAAGCAAATGCCAGCTTCGAGCCCAATTGGACATAATAGAGGGGTTTGACCCCCATCCGATCACGGGCAAGAAAAAGCCGCTTCGCTCGATGATCCCAGACGGCAAGGGCGAAAATACCGTTGAAATGCTTGACGCAATCCGGTCCATCCTCCTCGTAGGCATGTACGATAACTTCAGTGTCTGTCTTTGTTTTGAATCGATGCCCCCGTCGTTCGAGATTCGCGCGCAACGATTTGAAATTATAGATTTCTCCATTGAAAATGGCGGTCACATTACCGTCTTCGTTGTCGATGGGCTGGTGGCCCCCGCCGACATCAATGATACTGAGGCGTCGCATGCCCAGACCGACGGACCGGTCTACGAAGAATCCTTCATCGTCCGGCCCACGATGGACGATGGCCTGACACATATCCTTTAAGTGCCCGCGTACAACGTCGGGACTGTCAGCCCACTGATAGAGACCGGTAATGCCGCACATGATCGCCTCGATTTGTTCGCGCGAGCTGAATCGCCAATACGCTAATTAGTCAGATACTTTCTGATCCGCGGACCGATTGTCACGGTGACACCGATAGGAAGGCGTCGCCAGATTTCCCGAAACAGTCGATACTTCATGCTGGTTCCATCGATCGTATTCCCTTGCCTGTCATCGTCACTGAGCACATGCCAAAACAGCGGGACGGGCTGGGCACCCCACTGCCGCTTGAACTCATAGGTGCCGGATCCTACAGAAGACCGACCGAAGTCGAACATTTTGAACCCATTGGCACAGCCATCCTGAATAGCATGCCAGTAGAGGAGATTGTTTGGACATTTCGAAAAGTACTCTCGCAAGGCAGACGCCCATGGGACCAGCACTGTATCTTTAAAACACAAGCTAATTAGGCCTCCCACGGTTTTGGCTCCCTCTCGCACCAATCTCACGTGCATCTGCGCCCCTAATCCTGACGCCATACTTGTAAAAAATGACGGTGCGTGAACGGGCGACCCGAGATCGCGCATATTGACGACGAATACTCGGTAGAATTCTTCCAGCAGTTCAGGCCCACCCACCATTGTCGACAATCCGTTCTTTTCGGCCTTTCGCACTTGATTGCGAACTTTTGCCGGGAGCCTTTTCCAAATTCCTGCCTCTCCCCCGGTCAGATCAAGAATCATCGTCACCTTGTCCTGGCGAGGCGCGGGTAGGCCTGGAATCGCTGCCATCTGCCGAAGCTCGACCGTCGCCGATCCGGCCTCCCGGCTCAGCCGTCGCGCTTCTTGCACAAGTTGCCCCACAATGTTCGGATCGTCGGCACACACACCGCCAAAATCCATAAAAGGCATTGACGCCAACGAGGTCCCGAGAATCGGACTCTTGACGACGATTAAGGGCAAGATGCCCCTCACCACCCCTTCCTGACGGGCAATCAAATAAACCGATTCGTGACCATAGGCTTCCCTGATAATCGAGCGCCAATTCCACTCATGACTGATCGTTGCCATCGGCGACTGGAGAATATATTGACTCCACTCAAAAGCATCCGAGTCAGTCCCTCGGCTGATCTGAGCTGGAATATCTTTTAGTGTCTGCATGGAAAATGGCTGATGAGTCGTGTTACTGTGCCACAGAAAACGATTTGCCTGTGGTCCTTCTTGCGCGCAGATCGACGTGTGCTCAACGACACTCTCCCAAAATGAGCGACACAATCCGTTCGACCCTGTAGCCATCCCACAGGGAAGACGGCATCAGTTACCCGTCGATTGATTTCTTCCGGCATGGTCCGGTCAAAGCTACGCAACCCCGCCTCGACACGTGCCACTGGAATATGAAGTTTCGTTGCCGTCACAGCTACGGCAAGAGTCGAATTGACATCCCCCACCCCTAGCACGAAATCGGGACGCTGTCGTTCCATCACCGGTTCGATGCACCTCATCACCTCAGAGGCTTGCAAAGCATGCGAACCGGGCCCCACATCCAGCGACACATTCGGCTTTGGAATACCGAAATCATCGAAGAATTGTCCGGCCATCGCCGCATCATAGTGCTGACCGATGTGCACGAGGTACGGCTCAACCGTACCTCGCTTCCGCATCTCGCGAATGAGCGGAGCGATCTTTATAAAGTTCGGACGGGCACCGACAGCATTCATGACTTTCATGATTGAGACGCGCTCCTCCTAACGCAATCGACTGTATTGGTTGGGAGACGTTCAATGGGCAATTCCCATGGTCAGCCTCTCGACGAAGATTCCTGTTTGAGCACTCGTGTCCACAGCTCAAACTGCGCCACATTGAACAACCTACCTGAAACATCGACGGCACCTTGCTGATGCCGTTCAAGGTCTGAAAGAATCTGGTCAACATTGTAGATGCCCCGCTCTCGTGCTTCTTGGCTCCGCAGGGTGTCTTTGAGAGGTTTATAGAGATCGCCCGCCAGCCATTTGTTCATCGGCGTCGGAAATCCCATTTTGCCGACGCGAGTTCTGACGGACTCAGGAATACTTCCCTCCATGGCTTGTCGAAGAATGAATTTGTTCAATGGTCCTTTCAATTTCCATTCTGTCGGCAGGCTAAACAGGAGACTGACCAAACGATAATCCAAGAATGGGAGCCGCACCTCGACCGAGTGTGCCATGGAATTCCGATCTTCCACCCGTAAGTAGATCGGCAACGGAGAACGTTCCACAGAGAGTTTCAGGGACGTTTCGATTCGGCCATCCATGCTTAAATAATCATCAGCCGGTAGGTGGCCGGAGAGTTCCCGCTGGAACCACGAGTTGGCTTGATTGGCTGCTTGTTGCTTCGTCGACACATAACGCCGATACGCGGGAATCATGTGCAACTGCCACTGGCAGGCCTCTTTGAGTGCACCGATGGCAGAGTGATTCCGAATACCGCAGTGCCCGACACTATGGGCGCTGACTTCTTTCCATGCCTTTCTAAACCGCCCATCCATCACAAGAGTCCTCCAGTACTCTCGAAAGTAATTGGGATAACCGGCTGCGGTTTCATCCGCGCCCTGCCCGTTCAAAATAACTTTGACACCATTCATTGCAGCGAGCCTCATCAACTCATAGCCGATTAGCGCTGTCATAGAGTGGACTGGCTCATCCTGAAACCGTAGAAATTTAGGCAAACTATCCCAGAGAGTATACGGGGTAGTCTCCAATACTTTGAGGGTTGCGCGGGTTTGTTCCAGCGTATCCGCGATATAGCGCTTCTCATCGTACTCATCAGCCATATAACAAAAAGCCAAGAGCGGTTTGGCAGCCTCGGTCGGAACGCCGCTCTTGATGCGTGCCATCGCACAGATGATGGACGTGGAATCGAGCCCCCCCGATAAACAGACCCCCACTGGAACATCGCTTCGCATTCGGAGGCGGACAGCATCTTCAAAGATGTCGCGAAATTTCCCAACAGGATCCGTCACCTCGGCAGCAGGAATCGCACTCGTCGACCAATATGACCATTGCGTCCAGCTACCATCTAGAGTTATCTCAAATGCCGTGCCGGGGCGAACCTGCGCGATCCCCGTGTAGAATGTATCTTCCTCTTCATCTAAGAGTCCTTGGAGCAAAAACTTAGAAGACACTCTCCAATTGATCCCACCGGTGTACAGCCCCGATGCGCAAATCGCTTTGATTTCAGAGCCAAAACAGATGCCATTGGAATGCCGGTACCGATACAACGGTTTCACGCCGAACCGATCGCGCGCCCCGAACACCACACCGCGTTGCTTGTCATAGATCAGAAACGCCCACATTCCGTTCAGCTTCGACAGACAATCTTTACCCCACACCGCATAGGCCTGCAGGAGGACTTCAGTATCTCCACTGGACCGAAATCGGCAGCCGCGGCTTTCCAGTTCATGCCGCAGCTCTACGTAATTGTAGATTTCTCCATTGAAGACCATCACGAAATTTCCGTCAGGGCTCACCATCGGCTGATGCGCAGCCGGCGAGAGGTCCAGAATCGAGAGCCGCCGAAAGGCCAGCCCGACAGACCCGTCGACGTGGGTACCGCTATCGTCAGGACCGCGATGGAACAGGCTGGAACCCATACGATCGAGCGCTTTCCGCTCTGCTGGTCTCCCGTCGAAATTTACTATTCCTGCGAACCCGCACATAGTCGATACCCTCTACAAGAACGCTTGACGATTCACTCTTGCGAAGTTCTACAGCCGGTCCTGTCCTCAGTTCAGGCAATTCCTGTGCGAATGACCTGAATGAACGAGCGCACGCGGGCACCGTGAATGCTGAGTGTGATGAGCGCATACGCCGCTGCACCAGCCGCAACTTCCCCCGAAAATCTTGTGGCCAGCGGCCAACTGGGCGGCATCGTCTGCTTCACCAGTACCACGACGGCTATCATACAGAGGCAACCAACGAATGCCGGACGGAGAATACTGAGGTACTGAAAGACCGTCAGGTTGAGTTTCCTAAACACGAACCGATTTGTCTGAATGATCGCAATTGGATGGACAATCAGCCATGCCATTGCAATTCCTTGCGTACCCCATCGACTGCAGAGGTAAAACGCGGTCGGCAATACAACAGCCAATCCAAGGGCATTCCACATCGCAATTTTCGAACCACCCGTCACAAAAAGAACTTGTGGAGAGAGTGTCTGGATCGCGCGAAACGTGGCATAAAATGCGAGAACCTGGAGCGGCGGTACGACTGCTGCCCACTTGACTCCGAGCACCAAGAGAACGAACTCCTCCGCTACCAACGCAATACCGACTGTGGCTGGGAAGATGACCAGAGAAAATCCTTCGGTCAGCGAGAGGAAATACCGCCGAAGTGCGACTGAGTCCTTCTGGACGGCTGCGAAGAGAGATGTAGTCACTTGATTAACAACGGCGGCGACCTTTTCAAGCGGAACCATGGCAAGCGACAGCGCCATTCCATACGCACCAAGCGCGGCTTGACCCAACACTTTTCCCGCAATCACAGAGTCAGCGTTGGACTGAATGCACCATGACAATCTCGCCACCACAATGTGCCGGCTAAACGTCATCGCCTCCTTCAATGCCGTCATTGATGGCCGCGCAAACGAATGCGTCCGAACAACCAGTGTGGCAATCATTGCCACAAGAGTACCTACTAGCCCTCCGATCACCAGCGTCCAGTACCCGAACCCCATGAACGCCACTCCGACCATGAAGGTGGCTTGCACAAACACTTGAAGCCCATCGATCAACGCCAGCACTCTGAACCGCAGCTCTTTCTGAAGCAGGGCGCTCGGCACTGTTCGGAAACCCGTGAGCACAAACCCCATCGCCATGACAATCACCACCGAGACAACTTCCGAGGCTTCATAAAACGTCCCCAGCGGCACGGCCACGGCACAGCAAAACAAAAAGCCGACCACCCCCAAAATAACCGACAGGCTGTTGAGCTGCGCGACGACTTGATCGCTTAGATCTCGCAGGGAGACGATCGTAATCCCGACTCCGAACTCGTTGAGGAGACTCACCACGCCGATGAATGTCGACGCCATACCGACGATTCCGTAATCTTCAGGCGTAAGGATCCTGGCGACAAGGATGGTCGTCACCCAAGACACGACC